>NZ_RAWL01000187.1:0-16168 GCF_003668885.1 Corallococcus sp. AB049A
TCCCGGGGCCGCCGCGGTGCACACCGTCCTTCTTTGGAGCCAGGGGAGCCAGGGGCGGCCGGCCCCGGGAGGTACGGGATGCAGAAGCGACGGTTGGGCAATTCCGACATGGAGCTGACCGCGCTGGGGTTTGGCGCGTGGGCCATTGGAGGGGGCGGCTGGGCGTTCGCCTGGGGGGCGCAGGACGACGCGCAGTCCATCGAGGCCATCCAGCGCGCGCTGGATTCGGGCATCAACTGGATCGACACGGCGGCGGTGTATGGCCTGGGCCACTCCGAGGAGGTCGTGGCGAAGGCGCTGAAGGGCCGGGATAAGCGGCCGTATGTCTTCACCAAGTGCGGGATGGTCTGGGATGACGGGGGCAAGGTCAGCCGCAGGCTGAAGGCGGACTCGGTGCGCAAGGAGTGTGAGGCGTCCCTGCGCCGGCTGAAGGTGGATGCCATTGATTTGTATCAGGTGCACTGGCCGGTGGAGGCAGGGGCGGAGCTTGAAGAGGGCTGGACGGCGCTGGCGGAGCTGCAACGGCAGGGCAAGGTGCGCTGGCTGGGGGTGTCCAACTTCAATGTCTCTCAGTTGGAGCGGGTGCGGCGCATTGCGCCGGTGACGTCGTTGCAGCCGCCGTACTCGATCATCCACCGGGACATCGAGGATGAGCTGCTGCCCTACTGCCAGACGCAGGGCCTTGGCGTGATTGTGTATTCACCCATGGCGTCCGGCCTGCTGACCGGAGCGATGACACGCGAGCGCATCCAGGCGATGCCGGACGACGACTGGCGCCGGAACAGCGAGGACTTCCAGGAGCCGAAGTTGTCGCATCACCTGTCGCTGGTGGAGCGGATGCGTGAGGTGGGCGCGAGGCATGGGCGTTCTCCGGCGGAGGTGGCCCTGGCCTGGGCGTTGCGGGATCCGGCCGTGACGGCGGCCATCGTGGGGGCGCGCAGTGGGAAGCAGGTGGATGGCTTCATCCACGCGGGGGACTTCCGGCTGACGTCCGAGGAGGTCCGCGAGGTGGAGGAGGTCCTGGGCTCCGGATCCGCGATGGCGCCCGGGGGCATCTACGCCTGAGTCAGTGCTCCCCTTCCCCGCCCACGGTCCGCTCCAGGGTGACGATCCGCTCCCGGTCGGAGGACTGTGCATCCGCGAGGTGGTTCAGCGCGCGGCCCACCTGTCCGAACATCCGGATCTGCGTGCTTTTGATTCCATGCACTTCCTGCGTCAGGGTCGAGACGTGCGTGGTGAGCTCCCCCACGTTGTCCCGGAACTCATTCATCTCCGCATCCAAGGCACTGACTTGTTCAGAGATGGCATGGATCCGATCCGACATGCGCTGGGTCTTCCGGAAAAGGACCCGGCACTTCATGTGGACCGTTCTCAGCGCCCTTTCCGTCCGCGCGAACTGCTCCTTCGATTCCTCCTGCATCTCGCGGAACTCCTGCAGCATCCGCACCATCACGTCCCCGCCCGTCGCCGTCGCCAATCCGTCCCTCCTGATGATGGGCTGCGTACCTAGCACCTTGTCCTGACATGACATTGCATCCAACCTCCGGTTCGGATCCGCGCCAGGATACATGACAACCCGTGGGGTAGGAAGTACAGCGCAGGACCTGGGACGGACAGCGGATGTCCCCGCGTGGACGCCTGCCCTCAGAGCATGGGTTTCTCGGGATGGGAGGACCCGGTGGAGCGGTTAGAAGTCCCGTGCCCACTCCTTTGTCCCCCGAGGACCGCATGACGCGTCGTACACCGCTCGCCCTGCTGGCTGTCCTGCTCGTGACGGCTTCACCCGCGTGGGCTTTGGCTCCGGCTCCTCTTCCCAAGCCCACCGCGGCTGCTCCCGCGAAGCCCGCCGCGCTGACGCCCGTCGCGAGCGTGGAGGGCATCACCGAATACCGCCTGCCCAATGGCCTGCGCGTCCTGCTCTTCCCGGACCCCACCAAGGCCACCGTCACCGTCAACGTCACCTACCTGGTGGGCAGCAAGCACGAGGGCTACGGCGAGACCGGCATGGCCCACCTGCTCGAACACCTGATGTTCAAGGGCACGCCCACCACCCCCAACGTGCCCCAGGCGCTGACCGAACGCGGCGCGCGCCCCAACGGCACCACGTGGCTGGACCGCACGAACTACTACGAGACCCTGCCCGCGTCGGACGACAACCTGTCCTGGGCGCTGTCCTTCGAGGCGGACCGCATGGTCAACAGCTTCATCGCGCAGAAGGACCTGGACAGCGAGATGACCGTGGTCCGCAACGAGTTCGAGTCCGGCGAGAACGACCCGCGCGGCATCCTCTTCAAGCGCACCATGAGCGCCGCGTACCTCTGGCACAACTACGGCAAGGCCACCATCGGCGCGAAGGCGGACCTGGAGCACGTGCCCATCGACCGGCTCCAGGCCTTCTACCGGCGCTACTACCGCCCGGACAACGCGACGCTCGTCATCGCCGGCCGCTTCCAGCCGGAGAAGGCCCTGGCGCTCGTGCAGTCCACGTTCGGCAAGCTGCGGAAGCCCTCGGAGCCCGTGCCCCTCACGTACACGGAGGAGCCCACCCAGGACGGTGAGCGCGAAGTGACGCTGCGCCGCGTGGCGGACAACCAGTTCCTCACCAGCATCTACCACGTGCCCGAAGGCGCCCACCCGGACTTCGCCGCCATCGACGTGCTCACCGAGGTGATGGGCGACGTGCCGTCCGGCCGCCTCTACAAGGCGCTCGTGGAGACGAAGAAGGCCGCGCGCGCCAGCGCGTTCAACTTCCAGCTGCGCGACCCGGGCGTCATCGGCTTCAGCGTGGAGGCCCGCAAGGATCAGCCGCTGGGCCCCGTGCGCGAGACGCTGATCAAGACCGTGGAGGAGGCCTCCCGCACGCCCTTCTCCGACGAGGAGGTGAACCGCGCGAAGGTGAGCCTCGCGAAGCAGGCGGAGCTGCTGCTCAACAACTCCGAGCGCGCCGCCATCCTCCTGTCCGAGTGGGCCGCCGTGGGCGACTGGCGCCTGCTCTTCCTGCACCGCGACCGCATCGAGGCCGTCACCCCCGCGGACGTCACCCGCGTGGCCGCCACGTACCTCAAGGGCTCCAACCGCACCCTGGGCACGTTCCTGCCCACGGCGAAGCCGGACCGCTCGGAGCTGCCGCCCCCGGTGGACGTGGCGAAGATGGTGGAGGGCTACCAGGGCAAGGCCGCCGTCGCGCAGGGCGAGGCCTTCGACCCCTCCCCCGCCAACATCGAATCGCGCGTGCAGCGCGGGGAGCTGCCCAACGGCGTGAAGTACGCGCTCTTGCCCAAGAAGACGCGCGGGGAGATGGTCAACCTGGCGTTGGATCTGCGCTGGGGCACCGCGGAGGCCGTGAGCGGCAAGCTGACCGCCGCCTCCTACGCGGGCGGCATGCTGATGCGCGGCACGAAGAAGCACACCCGCCAGCAGCTCTACGACGCGCTCGACAAGCTCAAGGCCCGCGTGGGCGTGGACGGCGGCTCGATGGGCGCCAGCATCTCCATCGAGTGCCCTCGCGCGAGCCTCCCGGAGGTCCTCAAGCTGGTGACGGAGGTGCTTCGCGAGCCCGCCTTCGACGCGAAGGAGTTCGCCCTGCTCAAGCAGGAGCGCCTGGCCTCGCTGGAGTCGCAGAAGAGCGAGCCGCAGCCCCAGGCCAGCATCGCGTTCTGGCGCGTGCTCAGCGCCCAGTACCCCAAGGGCCACCCGTACTACATCCCCACGCTGGAGGAGCGCCTGGCCGACGCGAAGGCCGTCACGCTGGAGCAGGTGCGCGACTTCCACCGCCAGTTCTACGGCGCCTCGCGCGGGGAGATGGCGGTGGTGGGTGACTTCGACGCGAAGGAGCTCACCTCGCTCGTGGGTCCCCTGCTCGATGGCTGGAAGAGCCCGGCGCCGTACGCGCGCGTGCCCCGCACGTTCCAGGCCGTGCCCCCGAAGTCCGTGGTGCTGGAGACGCCGGACAAGGCCAACGCGTACTTCCTCGCGGGCCAGATGCTCCAGCTGCGCGACGACGACGCGGACTGGCCCGGCGTGATGATGGGCAACTTCATGCTGGGCGGCGGCTTCCTCAACTCGCGGCTGGCCACGCGCGTGCGCCAGCAGGACGGCCTGTCCTATGGCGTGGGCAGCAGCGTGTCCGTCGAGGAGCTGGACCCGGTGGGCTGGTTCCTCACGTACGCCATCTACGCGCCGCAGAACGCCCAGAAGCTGGAGGCCGCCATGCGCGACGAGGTGACCCGCGCCGTGCAGAAGGGCTTCACGCCGCAGGAGCTGGACAAGGCGCGCGCGGGCCTCCTGGAGTACCGCCAGTCCGCTCGCGCGCAGGACGGCACCCTGGCGCAGCAGCTGGTGGATCGCCTGTACCTGGGGCGCACGCTCGCGTTCGACGCGGACGTGGAGGCGAAGCTCCAGAAGCTGACCCCCGAGGACGTGCGCAAGGCGCTGTCCAACCACCTGGACTTCAGCAAGGCGACGTTCGTGCGCGCGGGTGACTTCGCGGGCGCGTCCAGGAAGCAGGCGCCGGTGCCAGCGCCGGGGGCGGCCAACTAGAGTCCGCGCCCATGCCCGTGCGAGTGGTGGAAGGCGACCTGCTGGACCAGCCGGTGGACGCCATCGTCAATGCGTGGAACCGGAACATCATCCCCTGGTGGCTGCTCTTGCCCCAGGGGGTGTCCGGGGCCATCAAGCGCCGGGGCGGCACGGCGCCCTTCCGCGAGGTCGCGCGCGTGGGGCCCATGCCCCTGGGCTCGGCGGTGGTGACGGGGCCGGGGCGCCTGCCCTTCAAGGGCATCATCCACGTCGCGGGCATCAACATGCTCTGGCGCGCGTCCGCGCGGTCCATCCAGGACTCGGTGCGAAACGCATTGGCTCGCGCCGGGGAGCACGGCTTTGGCTCCGTGGCGTTCCCCATCATCGGCGCGGGGTCCGGGAGCTTCGACGAGGACCGCGCGCTGGAGCTGATGCGCGAGGCCCTGGGGGATGCCCCCGCTTTCGACGTGCGCGTGGTGCGCTTCCGCCGTTAGACGCGCACGGCTTCACGCACGCGATGGCCATCAACCCCAATGGCCGCATCCCCGCCATCGTGGACCGCGCGGAGGGTGACTTCGCCGTCTTCGAGTCCGGCGCCATCCTCCTCTACCTGGCGGAGAAGACGGGCCGGCTGATGCCCTCGGACGCGAAGGGCCGCTCCCTGGTCACCCAGTGGCTGATGTTCCAGATGGCCGGCGTGGGCCCCATGCAGGGGCAGGCCAATGTCTTCTTCCGGTACTTCCCGGAGAAGATCCAGCCCGCCATCGACCGGTACCAGAACGAGACGCGCCGCCTGTACACGGTGCTGGAGAGCCGCCTGAAGGACCACGAGTACCTGGCCGGCGACTACAGCATCGCGGACATCGCGAACTGGGCGTGGGTGCGCATCCACGACTGGGCCGGCGTGTCCGTGGACGGGCTGCCGGGCGTGCAGCGCTGGCTGGCCGCCATCGAGCAGCGCCCCGCGGCGCAGCGCGGCCTGAAGGTCCCCGCGCCTCGCGAGGAGAAGCCCAAGACGGAAGAAGAGGCCCTCCAGCACGTGCGCAGCTTCCTCCAGCGCTGAAGCACCCTCCCCTCCCCTGCCCCGTCATGCATGGACCCGGACATCCGGCCCGGGTGTGCACATGATGGGGCCGTGCAAGGCTCCCCATCCGGGAGCCCGGGGAGTGGATGACATGGAAGTGGTGCGGAGCCTGGGCCGGTGGGCCGGACTGTGTCTGGCATTGGGACTGTGGGGCGCGTGCACGCCGAGCGGCGGCACCGTGCGCGCGTCGCGGGACAACGTGGCGCCGGATGGCTGCGCGCCGGCCACGTGCTCGCAGGCGATGGTGGCCTGTGGGCGGACGCCGGACGGGTGTGGGGGCTTCATCGACTGTGGCGACTGTCAGGCCGGCACGTGCACGAATGGCCGCTGCGTGGCGCCGCCGGTGCCCGCGGAGCCGAAGAAGGAGCCCTCGGGTCCCATCAGCACGTGCACGCCCGGATGCAAACCCAACGAGTCCTGCGTGGACGACCGCTGCGTCTGTCAGCGCGCGACGTGCGCCACGCTGGGGCTGAAGTGCGGCACCGCGGACGACGGCTGCGGCGGCGTGTTGCAGTGTGGCGCGTGCGTGCCGGCGTGCCGCCCGGATGAGATGGAGTGCTGCGGCGCGTGCATCCCCAGGTCGGACGGGCGCTGCCCGGAGAACGTGCACTGCCCTTCCCGGTCGAACCCGCCGGCCACCCGCTGACGGGCCCGGAACCCGGAATGTCAGACCCCCCCGCTATACCCTTCCCCGTCGCGCACACGGGAGGTCCGCCGGCCTCGCTGGTTCGAGTCCGAAATCCCATGCGCCCTCACCGCACGGGCAGGCCTGGCTCCCGTGTGTGCGACGCCATGTGAAGGCACGAGGGTCTGGGGGACTCGTGCGGGCAAGGTCCCATGGATGCCATCGCCGTCGAGGGCCAGAGACGCCACCGGTGTGTCAGGCGCGCCCCCGGCGGATCCACGATGACTGGTGCGCGCGAGGCGGGCGGCGTTGTTACCCCTCCCACTGCCCGCCTCGCGTGCTCCCGAACTCGTGGGCATGTCTGTGTTTGGGCCACCGCCCCGGTGGGTGGGGAACCAGCCGGGTGAATGGCGTCCCCATGCCCGGCTTGCCACGGACGCGCCCGGGCGTGATACCCCCCGGGACGCGATGGAACTCCGATACGACATCGTCGTGGTGGGCCTGGGCCACGCGGGCTGCGAGGCGGCACTCGCTTGCGCTCGCATGGGCCTGTCCACCCTGGGCGTGACGCTCAAGCGCGAGCGCGCCGCCGTGATGAGCTGCAACCCCGCCGTGGGTGGCACCGCCAAGGGCCACCTGGTGCGTGAGCTGGATGCGCTCGGCGGACAGATGGGACGCGCGGCGGACCTCGCGGGCACGCACGTCAAGATCCTCAATCCCTCCAAGGGCCCCGCCGTGCAGGCCACTCGCGTCCTCTGCGACCGCGACGCGTACGCCGCCGGCATGCAGGCCGTGCTCTTCACCCAGCCCAACCTCACCGTGCGCGAGGGCGAAGTCGCCGCCGTCGTCGCGGAGGAGGGGAGGGTGAAGGGCGTGGTGCTGGGCGACGGCACCCAGGTGGTGGCCCGCGCGGTGCTCCTCACCACCGGCACCTTCCTTCGCGCGCTCATGCACGTGGGCGAGCAGAAGGAGGTCGGTGGCCGCCTGGGTGACGAAGCCGCGCGCGGCCTGTCGGAGTCACTGCACTCGCTCGGCTTCACCCTGGGCCGCTTCAAGACGGGCACTCCCGCGCGCCTGTCCCGCGACAGCATCGACTGGGACGCCGTCACGCCGCAGCACGGAGACACCGGCGTGCGGCCGTTCTCCTGGCGCACGCAGCTGGAGCAGGGCCTCCCGTTCCCGCGTCTGCCCCCGGTGATGTGTGGCCTCACCGCGACCACGGAGGCGACGCACCAGCTGCTGCGCGGCAACCTCCACCGCTCACCGCTGTTCCAGGGGGACATCGTGGGCCGGGGGCCGCGGTACTGCCCGTCCCTGGAGGACAAGGTGGTGCGCTTCGCCGCTCGCGAACGGCACCAGGTGTTCCTCGAACCCGAGGGGCCCACGTCGCCGCTCGTGTACCCGGCGGGCCTGTCCACCAGCATGCCCGCGGACGTGCAGCTGGAGTTCCTGCGCACCATCCCCGGCCTGGCCCGCGTGGAGGTGGTCCGCTACGGCTACGCGGTGGAGTACGACTACGCGCCCCCCACGCAGCTGCACGCCACGCTGGAGACGAAGGCCGTCGCGGGCCTGTTCTTCGCGGGTCAGCTCAACGGCACCTCCGGCTACGAAGAGGCCGCCTTCCAGGGCCTGTGGGCCGGCATCCAGGCGGCGCTCCAGGTGAAGGGCGAACCGCCGCTCGTCGTGGGCCGCGATGAGGCGCACGGCGCGGTGCTCGTGGATGACCTGGTCACCAAGGGCGTGGATGAACCGTTCCGCATGTTCACCAGCCGCTCCGAACACCGGCTCCGCTTGCGCGAGGGCAACGCGGACCTGCGGCTCGCGCGTCACGGACATCGCGTGGGGCTGTTGCCGAAGGAGGCCCTGGAGCGCGCGGAGGCCCGGGCCCACGCGGTGGCGGAGGAGGTCGCGCGGCTCAAGCGCTCCGGTCTGGCGATGCGGCTCAAGCGCCCGGCGGTGACGTACGCGCAGCTGGCGCAGGAGCGCGAGGACTTCCCGGCCCTGGCTCCCGACGTCGCGGAGGAGGTGGAGGTGGAGGTGAAGTACGAGGGCTACATCGCCCAGGCCGCCCGGGCCGCCGCGCGCGAGGCCGAGGCCTCCGACCGCTGGCGCATCCCGGACGCGTTCCGCTTCACGGACGTGCGGGGCCTGAGCACGGAGGCGGTGGAGAAGTTGTCCGCGCACCGGCCCGGGACGGTGGGGCAGGCTCGGCGGATCCCGGGCCTGACGCCTGCCGCGGTGTCGCTGCTCCTGGTCGCGCTCAAGCGAGGGCAGGGGCTGTCAAGTGATCAGGAACAGGGCTGTGGATAACGTGTGGATATTTCTGGGGATCCATTTCTCCTGAATGATTCCAAGGACTTGAAGGGCCCTTCGGGGTGGAGGTGTTGTGGATAACGCGCGGTTCGCAGATCTGCTGGCCTCGGGATGCAGTGCGTTGGGCGTCTCCGTGGGACCGGACGTGGGGCCGAAGCTCCAGCAGCTGATGGCGGAGCTTTTGAAGTGGAACGCGAAGGTGAACCTCACGGCCATCACCGCGCCGGAGGAGGTGCTGGAGAAGCACTTCCTGGACTCGCTGGCGGTGCTGCCGGAGGTGAAGGGCGCGACGTCGCTGCTGGATTTGGGCGCGGGCGCGGGCTTCCCGGGGCTGCCGCTCAAGCTGGAGCTGCCGGACATGGGCGTGACGCTGGTGGACACGGTGGGCAAGAAGATCGCGTTCATCAAGGCGGCCGCCGCCAGCCTGCGCCTCACCGGCGTGCGCGGACTTCACGCCCGGGCGGAAGGGAAGCCGGAGGCGGAGGGGATTCCGCGCGCGCAGGTGCTCATCGCGCGAGCGTTCATGGACCTGCCGGACTGGCTGAACCTGGCGCCCGCGTACGTGGAGGAGGGCGGGCGCGTGGTGGCGATGCTGGGCAAGGCGCAGACGGACGCGGAGCTCCAGGCGCGCGCGGCCGAGCGCCACCTGCGCGTGGTGTCCGCCCGGGCATACCGGCTCCCGTTCTCCGGCGCCGAGCGTCAGGTCGCGGTGTTCGCGAAGCAGTAGGGGAGGGTGGCCGGCTTCAGGGCGCGCCCGCGCCGGCCCGCTCCTGCTGGATCATCCGGAAGTGCTCCAGCACGTGCTCGAGCGCGTGCTCGGAGACGAAGTCGAGCCCCTGCATGGAGGCCGCGGCGGCGGAGGCCGCCCGTTCGAACATGGCCTCCTCGTAGCCCTGCACGGCGCGGCTCCAGTCCGGATCCGCCGCGAGCGCGAGCCCCAGCTCCAGTCCATCGAGCATCGCCATGTTCACGCCCTCGCCAGCGAAGGGCGGCATGACGTGGGCCGCGTCCCCGAGCAGCGTCACCCCGGGCCGGTGCGTCCACCGGTGGCCCACGGGCAGCGCGACGATGGGGCGCTCGGTGATGCGGTCATTGCACGCGTCGATGAACGCGAGCAGGGACGGCGCCCACCCCGGCAGCAGCGCCTTGAGCTGTTCGCGGGCCCGGGCCGGGGAGGACGTGTCCACGAGTCCCTGGCGGAGCTGCGCCTCGGACACCCGGAACATGAAGTAGGCGCGCACGTGGCCGCCGCTGCTGCGCTGGGCGATGAGGCCCTGGTTGTTGCCGACGACGGAGATCTTCCCTCGAGGCAGCAGCTTCGCGACCGCCGGGTGCCGCGTGTCCACGTCGTCGATTTGAAGCTCGATGAAGAGGATGCCCGTGAAGGCCGGCGTCGCCGGGGACACGAGCGGGCGGATCCGCGACCACGCACCATCCGCGCCGACCACCAGGTCGAACTCGCCGAGCACGCCCGCCGGGCCCATGACGCGGTAGCGGCCGTCGGGGAGGGGCTCCACGGCGGACACCTTGCTTCCCCAGCGGATCCGCTCCGAAGGGAGGCTGTTCAAGAGGAGGGAGCGCAGCTGCGTGCGGTCGATTTCCGGCCGGTCTCCGTCGCTCGCTTCGTTGTGCTGGAAGTGGAGCGTCCCCTGGGCGTCGTAGATGGCGTCGCCCTGGTCGTCGTACCGGGCCACGGCCTTGAACCCTGACTCCAGCCCGGCCTCGCGAAGCGCGCGCAGACCGGAGTCGGCGTGCAGGTCCAGCGAACCTCCCTGGGGACGGGCGAGCGGGTGCTCATCCAGTTCGAACACCGTGGCCGTGATGCCCCGGGTGGAGAGGATTCGCGCCAGCGTCAGCCCACCCGGACCACCGCCGATGATTCCTACTGTTCTGGTTGTTTGCATAGGCTGCTATGTAAATCAGGATAGCAACCTATGCAACTGAACCGGGCCGACTGCCTCGGGTTCATGAGAGGGCAGGGGAGTGGAGTCACGGGTGGAGCGTGGCGGCGATGACCGTGGAACACGGCGTGAGTGGATCCGCGACTTCGACGGAGCTTCGATGCATCACGTCGTCACCCCAGTAGGGAGGGCCGTCTTGTCCGAGGCGCGAAACCTGTCGGACAGTCGGACAGGTTTCGCCCGCCGCGCGGCTGGGGGAGCCCGCTTCAACGGATCCGCTTGAACCTGTCCGACAGTCGGACAGGTTTTGGAGAACCGCGTCGGGGAGGCGGACCTCGCTCGGATCCGCGCGAACATCGTGCCCATGCCTCGTGCGAACCGTTCGCCTGACGTGCCTCGGAGTGACGGACACCTCCCGCAACCCCGGGCGTGCTGAGCTCGCGCGCTTCCTTCGCAGCCGTCGTGAGCGATTGCTCCCGGAGGACGTGGGACTTCCCTCCGGTTCGCGGCGGCGCACGCCGGGCCTTCGCCGCGAGGAACTGGCGCGGCTCGCCGACGTGGGCGTCAGTTGGTACACGTGGCTGGAGCAGGGGAGGGACATCCACGTCTCCGAACCGCTGCTGGAGCGCCTGGTCGTCGCGCTCCGCCTCACGCCGACGGAACGCCTGCTCCTCTTCGAGCTCGCGCACGGCCGCCCCGCGCCCAGGGCCGTGCGCTCTCCGGACTCCGTCAGTGGCGCGCTTCAGCGGCTGCTCGACGCGCATCCCTTTCCGGCGCTCGTCTCCACGCGACGCTGGGACATCATCGCGTGGAACGCGGCGGCCACCGTCCTCTACTCGGACCTGGCACTGCCCTGTGGGCGCTGTTCATGAATCCGGACCGGCGCGCGCGCATGCCTTCATGGGAGGAGGCGGTGCGCCGCGAGGTGGCGGTTTTCCGGATGGACGCCGCGCGCGCCGCGGACCGGTCGGAGTTCGACGTGGTGGAGACACCCTCCCTATTAAAGGTGCTCGTCCTTCCAGAGCTGGGACCCATCGAGTTCGAGAACGTCACGCTCACGTACTCGGAACCGGATGGGCGGGAGCTGCGCGTGTCCTTCTATGCGCCGCATCCCGGTCCCTACCTGGAGCGCACCCGCGCGCTGTTCCTGCAACGGGCGCGGACGTAGCGCGGACTCAAGGGTTGAAGCGGACGCCGGTCCACGCCTCGCTCGCGGTCCACAGCCGGTCAGCTTGTTTCGGATCCACGGCCTGGTCCTTCACGCCGCGCCGGATGGTGGCATCGGGCGGAGCCATCACGGCGATGTCCACGTTCTCGCAGTAGACGCCGCCCCTGTTCTCAAGCTGGGGACTGGTGGCGCACCAGACCGTGGTCGCGGCGCCCTGCTCCGGCGTCTTCATCGGCTCAATCTTGTTCGAGTTCTCGATGGAGGCGCGGACCTCCTCCTCGGACATGGGCCGGACCAGCTCCGTGAGGATGCCGCCGGGATGAACGGCGAACGCGCGGACCCGGTGGGCCTCACCGCGCGCATCGCGGGTGAGCGGCGTGGCCATGATGCCCGCGTTGTTGATCAGCAGGTGCAGCGGCCGGCCGGACGCGAGGAAGCGCGAGGCGAACGCATCAATAGATGCCGGGTCGATGAGGTCCAGTGGCTCCAGCTCCACGCGCTCCAGTCCGGCGAGCGCCGCGCGCGCCTTGTCGGGAGTCCGCGCGGGGACGATGACGGTGGCACCCGCGGCGTGGAGCGTGCGGGTGGTCTCCAGTCCGATGCCCGCGTAGCCGCCGGTCACGATGGCGACGGCGCCCTCCAGCCGGGTGTTGCCGAGGGCCTCGCGGGCGGTGGTGGTCGCGCCGAAGCCGGAGTTCAGGGGCTGCTGTTTCGTGGTCATGGGCACAAGGTGCAGGCCCGGGTCCCGCGCGAAAAGAGCGTCAATTCATCCTATGAGTGGCACCACCTGGATGCGGATCCGGGAAGGGGAGGGCACTTCATGGACACGGTGAAGCTGCGGGTCGCGAGGCCGGCCCGGGACCTGGACGCGGTGGTGCGCTTCTACCGGGACGGGTTGGGCTTCGAGGTGCTCGGACGGTTCGAGGACCACGCGGGGTTCGACGGCGTGATGCTCGGGCACCCGGGAGCGCCGTACCACCTGGAGTTCACGGTGGAGCGAGGACACGAAGCGCCGCGAGCGCCATCCGAGGACCACCTCCTGGTGTTCTACGTGCCGGATCCGGAAGCGTGGTCCGAACGGGTTCACCGCATGGAGGCCGCGGGCTTCCCGCCGGTGCCGTCGCGCAACCCGTACTGGGACTCGAACGGAAAGACCTTCGAGGATCCGGACGGCTACCGAGTCGTGCTCCAGCGATCCGCCTGGTCGCGCTGACCCGCGTGAAACGCCAGCGCGTGTTCCACGTGGAACACGCCCAGGTCCGATGAGCGTGACCCCGGTGGATGAGCGGCTTCATGTTCCACGTGGAACGTCCATGGCGGGGAGCAGCTTGCTGCCCACGTTCCACGTGGAACACGGCCGGCCTCCGGTCCGTGCGTGGAGGTGCTGTCGAACAAGCGTTGAAGCGGTGCTCGACGGTTCGCGGTGCCGTTGGACGTGCCTGACCTGGAGCGCTCGATGAGGCGCAGGGAAGGGGAGCCAGTGCTCATGCGGCTTCGCATGTTCCACGTGGAACACGCTTCAAGAAGGGACTCACCTGGCCGCTTGGCCCACGGCCGTCGGCGTGAGGGGCAGGGCTTGGGAAGCGCTGTGGAGCGGTGAAGCAGGGTCCGTATGAACGGCTTCACCTCAGGCACCACAACGCTCCCATGCGTGGACCTTCGGGTGTCGGATCCACGTACGCATCCG
This sequence comes from Corallococcus sp. AB049A, assembly GCF_003668885.1. NCBI lineage: Bacteria > Pseudomonadati > Myxococcota > Myxococcia > Myxococcales > Myxococcaceae > Corallococcus > Corallococcus sp. AB049A. Next base: position 13,297 of record NZ_RAWL01000187.1, read on the forward strand.
TGATGCGGTGGATGCGAAGCGCACTGGATGAAAGGAAGCCTCAGGCCGGCTGCCCGTGCTCCAGCCGTGGTGCGGAACGCATGCGCTGGAAGAGGTTCATGCACGCGCTCATTTGAAACCCGTGTGACGTGTTCCACGTGGAACGTGCCGACGGATCCACTGCCTTGGGCACCGTGGTCTGGACCAGCGCAGGACCGTTCCTTCGTCCAGGCATGTTGGCGAAAGCAGGAGCTTGTTCCACGTGGAACGTCATGCCGGGGTGGCAACGCTTCCGTCAGCACGGCGTGAAGAAGCGCTGACCGTTGTTCGAAGCGAAGGAGTCGTGGGGCTCATGCGTGTTCCACGTGGAACGCCCACTGCGGATCCACGTCCACGCATGCATCACCTGCGCGAACGCCAGGTCGGCGGTCGCGATGAAGTGAGCGTGTTCCACGTGGAACGCCCCGCGCTGGCCTGTGGCTGCGGGCCAGTAGTGGAGACGCTGGATGCTGAAGCTTCTTGAGCACAGGGAGCTTCTTGAACGCGTGACGTGTTCCACGTGGAACGGCCTCAGGCGCGTCCGGGGCCGTGAGCTGGGGGTGGCCATGCCGATGCCGCGCTCTTCTTCACGCCGCATGTTCGAAACGGCGTGCGCGTGTTCCACGTGAGGGCGCAGTGTTGAGCCTCGGACCTGAGTGAACGGGACCCGCGCGGAGGTCGAACCCGTGCGAGCTGTTCCACGTGGAACGCCCGGGCACGGACGTGCGGCCTTGGACTGACGCAGCCAACGAAGCGCGGCCGGGCGGACTTCCTCAAGGTGATGGCGAACCGTTCACGCGAGTTCCACGTGGAACGGTCGCTGGCCGAACCGCCGTCGAATGGGCCATCCCGAAAAGGACCGCCCCGTTCATCCGCGTGGCGGTGCGCGTGGTCGTCGCTCACGTTCAACGCGGGCACCTCAGCGCGGATGCGCGACCTTCAGCCGGCGCGGTCCATGAAGCGCGCTGGGTCGTTCATCCCGTGCCCATGGCGGTGCGCATGCCGCGCCCACGTTCCGTTGCGGACCTCCCAGCACGGATGCGCGACCTTCAATTGAAGCGACCCGTGGAACGCGTTGGACCACTCATCCGCGTGGCGGAGCACATGCCGACGCGGACGTTCCGCTTCCGGCCTCCCCGTATGGATGCGCGACCTTCAACCGCGCGGTCCACGAAGTGCGCCGGGTCGTTCATCCTCGTGGCGGTGCGCATTGGTCGCGCGAGTTCCTCGTGGACCGCCTGCCCGGATGAACGGACTCGGGCTGCCGCGGTCCACGAAGCGCACCGGCGTTCTCCCCGGTGGCGGCAGTGTTCACGCCCTCGCGCGAGTTCCATGCGAGACGCCTCCCCGGATGGACCAACCTGGAAGAGCACCGCCGTTCGTCCGCATGACGGTGCGCATCGGTCGCGCGAGTTCCATGTGGAACGGTTGCCTGGATGGACCGGCTCGGACGACGCGGTTCCGAAAAGCACTAGGGTCATCCGCGCGGTGGCGGGGCTCAGGTCCTCGCGAAAAGGGCTCAGGTGTTCCGCCGACCGTGGCTGGAACCACGGCGCCGCATGAACCCACGAAGCCGCCAACACGAATCCCCCGCGCGCGACCCCCTGAAAAACCCAACACCCTTCCGCCCCGCACGGAATCGCCCTTCCGAAAGCAGCCGGGCAGGCACGCCCACGCCCCCCCATCCGCGCGAATTTCCGCCGTTCACCCACCTTCGAGCGAGGGGCCGGGCAGGGCTCCGGCGCCACCGTGGATGGGAAATTGATCCGTCCTCGAACCCCGTGCTAGCTGCCTGATCAGGCTCCGATTCGCGCGCACGTCCGCGCGAACCGCGAGCGGGGCTCTGGCGTCAGCCGGAGCGAGAGAGGATGGGCCACGTGGGTCGTATCATCTGCATCTCCAACCAGAAGGGCGGCGTGGGTAAAACCACCACCGCCATCAACCTCGCCGCGAGCCTCGCCTCCGCGGAGCGCCGCACCCTGCTGGTGGACATGGACCCCCAGGGCAACGCCGGCAGCGGCCTGGGCCTCAAGCGCGAGAACCTCACCGGCACCGTCTACGACGCACTCCTCGGCGGCCGCCCGGCAGCCGAGCTGGTCCACCCCACCGAGCTGCGCTTCCTCCAGGTCATCCCCGCCACGCCCGACCTCACCGGCGCGGAGGTCGAACTCGTCAACCAGGAGCGCCGCGAGTTCCGCCTGCGCGAAGCCCTGCTGCCGCTCAAGGACAAGTACGACTACATCATCATCGACTGTCCGCCCTCGCTCGGCCTGCTCACGCTCAACGCGCTGGTCACCGCGGACTCCGTCCTCATCCCGCTCCAGTGCGAGTACTACGCGCTCGAGGGCCTGTCGCAGCTCACGCACACCATCGACCTGGTCAAGCAGGGGCTCAACCCCTCGCTGAAGATGGAAGGCATCCTGCTGACCATGTTCGACGCGCGCGCCAACATCGCCCACCAGGTCGTGGACGAGGTGCGCGGCTACTTCAAGGACCAGGTCTTCCAGGCCGTCGTGCCGCGCAACGTGCGCCTGTCCGAGTGCCCGTCCTTCGGCAAGCCCATCATCCTGTACGACATCAAGTCCAAGGGCTGCGAGAGCTACCTGGCCCTGGGCCGCGAGCTGATGCGCCGGGACTCCCCCAAGCCGTCCAAGCGCCGGGTCGCCTGACCGGCCGCCTCCTTAATAGAAGCGAATGGTGGGACCGGGTGCCCGGTTCGCCGTGAAGCACCCAACAGGCCCATGCGCGCCGGCCCTCACGGCGGCGCGGGGAGTTCCCAACCGCCGTGCAGAAGAACGCAGACACCCAGAAGCGCGCCCTGGGCCGGGGCCTGTCCGCCCTCATCCCCCAGGCC
>NZ_RAWL01000188.1:0-16153 GCF_003668885.1 Corallococcus sp. AB049A
GCGTCAGCCGCCCCTCCCACGCAGGACGCAGCGTCGCCACCCGGGCGCGCGTGTGCTCGCGGTTCACGCGCGCCAGCCCGGGCTCGCCCTCCGTCACCGTCCAGTCCGCCGCGTCCACCTCCAGCGCCGGCACGCCGCGCGCGCCCAGCAGCTTCGCCAGCAGCGCCGCCGTCAGCCGGTCGCCGGTGCCGCGCACCACGTCCTCCAGCGCGGGCCGCCGCTCACGCACCAGGCTGGCGCCATCCAGCGCGCGGCGCGCGGGCTCCAGCAGCGACGCCAGCGAGCGCGAGCCGTCCGCCTCCACCGACGTGGAGCCCGGGGGCGCGCCCAGCCGGCGCTCGGCCTCCTCCAGCATCAGCAGGCCGCGCGCGAGCAGGCCGTCCAGCTCCTGCCGGGCCAGCGTGGAGTTGCCCTTCAACGCGATGGACAGCGCGGCCTCCAGCCCCGAGGCGAGCCACGGAGGTGACGACACGATGGCGGCGCGCGTGCTGCCCGCGTCGCGGCGCGACAGGTGCGTGGCCACGGACGCGAGTCCCTGGGCGGTGTCGAGGAGGAACGGCGCGTAGCGGGTGATGCTCACAGGGGTGGTCATGAGGTCTTCCGGGCGCGGACGCCGGCAGTGGAGGAGAGGCGGGCGTCACGGCCCACGCCCGGAGGCAGGGACAGGGCGCGGACCAACAGGGGCGCGAGCGCGTCCCATTCGATGAGGAAGCCGTCGTGGCCGTGCACGCTGCACAGGGCCGCGTACTCGGCATGGAGTCCCTGCGCGCGCAGGCGCCGGGACAGGTTCTTCATGTGCTCGGGAGGAAAGAGCGCGTCCCGGTCGATGCCGACGGTGAGCGTGCTCGCGCGGATGCGGTCCACGCCGGGCCCTCCGTTCGGCGTGGGCACGCGGGTGAGGTCGTGGTGGTCCATCGCGCCCAGGAGCGCCAGGTAGGACCGCGCATCGAAGCGCGCCTCCAGCTTCGCGCCCTGGTGCTCCAGGTAGCTCTCCACCGGATACAGCGCGCGCGACGACCACGCCTGCGGCCTGGGTTGCAGCGCCTCCAGTCCGGCCTCCGCGCGATAGGTGAGCGTCGCCAGCTGGCGCGCCAGCTCCAGGCCGCGCCTCGGGGATTCGGGGTACTCGGGGTCCAGCAGCACGGCCTGCCGGGCCACGTGGTTCCAGCCCACCACCCACGCGGACGCGGCCTCCGCCGTGGCGATGGGCACCATGCGCTGGAAGCGCTCCGGCGCGAGCGCCGCCAGGCACAGCACCACCATGCCGCCCAGCGAGCCGCCGGTGACGAGCGCCACCTCGTCCACGCCCAGCGCGTCCAGCGCCGCGAGGATGGAGCGCGCCTGATCCCACGGGGTAATCGTCGCGGGCAGGCTCCGCTCATCCAGGCGCAGGTCGCCCTTGGGCAGGACCGGCGCCGGGCCGAAGCGCGTGTCGTCGGTGCGCTGCGGGAAGCCCTCGTCCGCGGGGCCGGAGGTGCCGTAGCAGGAGCCCAGGTTGTTGAAGCACAGCAGCCGCACGCGCGAAGGGTCCAGCGGCCGGCCCGGCCCGATGACGGGCGCCCACCAGCCGCCTTCACCTCCGGCGTTCATGTCCCCGGTGAGCGCGTGCACCAGCAGCACCGTGGGCACCGCGTCCGGCGCGCGGCGGAGACCCACGCGGCGCGCGTGGATGGCGGCGTCGCGCAGCTCGGAGGCGGTCCTGCGCACCACGCGCAGCCGGCCTTCGCGCGTCGCTTCGTCGGAGTGCACGCGCGCACGGGACTGCAACCACGCGAGGTCCTCCGGAGGCCCCCACCACCAGCCGCGCACGAGGTGGGGCGCCACTCGGGCGCCGGCCTCCAGCGGCAGGTCCGGCAGCGACACATCAAAGACGCGCGGGGTGTCCGCGCGCGGGGGGACTTCCTCTCCAGGCCTCACGGGTCGCATGGGCGTCAGACCGCGCTCAGGGCCTGGTCCAGGTCGGCCAGGATGTCGTCCAGGTGCTCCAGGCCCACGGACAGGCGCACCAGGTCGTCGGTGACGCCCGTGCTGGCGCGCTCCTCCGGGGTGAGCTGTTCGTGCGTGGTGGACGCGGGGTGGATGATGAGCGAGCGCGTGTCGCCGATGTTCGCGAGCAGGCTCCACAGCTTCACCCCGTCAATCACCTTGCGCCCGGCGGACAGGCCGCCCTTCACGCCGAAGGTGACGAGCCCGCCGAAGCCGCCCTTCAGGTACTTCTTCGCGTTGGGGAACGAAGGGTCGTCCTCCAGGCCCGGGTAGCGCACCCACTCCACCTTCTGGTGCTGCTTGAGCCACTTCGCCACCGCGAGCGCGTTCTGCGAGTGGCGCTCCAGCCGCAGCCGGAGCGTCTCCAGGCCCAGGATGAACGCGTGCGCGTTGAAGGGACTGAGCGCGGGGCCGAGGTCGCGCAGGCCCTCCAGGCGCGCCTTGAGGATGAAGGCCGCGGGCCCGAAGGCCTCGCGCAGGCGCAGGCCGTGGTAGCCGGGGTTGGGCTCGGTCAGCTCCGGGAACCTGCCGTTCTCCCAGGGGAAGTTGCCGCCGTCCACGATGACGCCGCCAATGGAGGTGCCGTGCCCGCCGATGTACTTCGTCGCGCTGTGCAGCACGATGTTCGCGCCGTGGCGCAGTGGGTTGAAGAGGGCGGGGGACAGCGCGGTGTTGTCCACGAAGAGGGGCAGGCCCGCTTCACGCGCCACGGCGCCAATGGCGTCGAAGTCCGGCACGTCCAGGCGCGGGTTGCCCAGCGATTCCAAATAGAGCGCCTTCGTCTTGGGGCCAATGACCTGGCGGAACGCGTCCGGGTTGCCCGCGTCCACGAACCTCGTGGTGATGCCCAGGCGCGCGAGCGTCACCTTGAAGAGGTTGTACGTGCCGCCGTAGAGGCTGGCGCCGGAGACGATCTCATCCCCCGTCTTGAGGATGTTGAGGATGCCCAGCGTCTGCGCGGCCTGGCCGGACGCCACCGCGAGCGCGCCCACGCCGCCTTCGAGCGCGGCGATGCGCTTCTCGAAGACGTCCGTCGTGGGGTTCGTGATGCGCGTGTAGATGTTGCCGAACTCCTTGAGGCCGAAGAGCGCGGCGGCGTGGTCCGCGTCGCGGAAGCGGTAGCTCGTGGTCTGGTAGATGGGCACCGCGCGCGAGCCCGTGGTGGGGTCCGGCGAATAGCCGGCGTGCAGCGCGAGCGTGTCGGGGTGCAGCGGGCGTTCGTTGGGCGTGCTCATGGCAAGGGACTCCTGTTCGCGTCGCTCCGGAGGGAGCGCGCGTGCGTGAGGGCAAACGGGTGGTGGGGACGTCAGGGCACTGCGGGAGGCGGGGAGGGCTTCAGGGCTTCAGTGGGCGCTGCGACGCTCTTCGGCAGGAGATGCGAGAGCGGAGGCCCGAAAACGACGAAGCCCACCGACCCTCGCGGGTGGGTGGGCTCCGGTTGGCTCGCCAGGGGCAGGCTGTGCGTCAGCCGGCCGCGGCGGGCTTGGGCCCACCCGGAACAGGCATCGAACACATGCACATGGCGGAGGTGACGAACATTCTGCGAGAAGAAGTAGACGCGATGTCGCGAGCTGTCAAGCCACCCTCCGGCGCTGCCGCGAACCCGTGACACCGATTCGCCGCGTATTCCCAGAATGACGTCAGCCCGTCCTGTCCTCCTGCTGGCCTGCCTCCTCCTCGCCGCGTGCTCCAAGCCCGCGCCGCCCACCTCCGTGAATCTTCGAAAGTCGTTCCGTACGCAGTTGAAGGTGGAGCCCACGCACCGTGTTCCCGCGCCCACGCCGCCGAAGGAGCTCTTCGAGGTGGTGCGCTATCCCGCGCCGCTGGGCAGCAACGAGGCCTACGTCACGCCCGTGCGTGAGGGCCCGAAGCGGCCGGCGGTGGTGTGGATCCACGGCGGCATGGACTTCGGGATCGGCCGCCTCGCGTGGACGCCGACGCCTCGGAGCAATGATCAGAGCGCGCGAGCCTTCCGCGAAGCGGGGCTGGTGTTGATGCTGCCGTCGCTGCGAGGGGCGGACGACAGCCCGGGCGCGCGCGAATACTTCCTGGGCGAGGTGGATGACGTGGTCGCCGCCATCGACTTCGTGGCGAAGCGTCCGGACGTGGATCCGGCGCGCATCTACGTGGCGGGCCACAGCACGGGCGGCACGGTGGCGCTGATGGCCGCGGTGCTGTCACCCCAGTTGAAGGGCGCCTACGTGTTCGGCCCGACGCACGACGTGTCGGAGTACGCGCACTATGTCCCGCTCCTGGGGCAGGCGCGTGGGCCGGAGCTGTGGATGCGCAACCCGGTGAGCTACGTGGAGCACCTGCGCGTGCCCACGCAGGTCATCGAGGGCTCGGATTACGGCAACATGGACGCCTTCGAACCGCTGCGCGCGGCGGCGAAGGGAGCGCCGCTGTCGTTCCTCGCGGTGCCGGGGGCCACGCACTTCAGCGTGCTCGCGCCCGTGACGGAGCTGCTGGCGAAGCGGCTCATGGAGGCGAAGGCGGACGCGCCCACGGTGACGCTCACGGACGCGGAGGTCCGTGAGGCCGTGGCCGCTGAACAGGAGTGATTCGCGTCAGCGCACGTGCGCGTTCGCGGAGTAGGGCGGTACGGGGCCCAGGAAGCCGGGCTGTGCCTTCACGCGCTCCAGCCACGTGGTGATGGCAGGGAAGGGCGTGAGCGCGACGCCCGCCTCCGGCGCCAGGTGCACGTACGCGAAGAGGCAGATATCCGCGACGGTGTAGCGCTCCTCCACCAGGAACGGGTGTTTGCCCAGGTGCCGCTCCAGCGTGGCGAGCGCGCGCTCACCGTTCTGGATGCGATTGCGGAGCACGTCGGACTCCAGCGGCTGCCGGCCGGTGAGGAGCCAGAAGCGCGCGGTGCCGATGTTCGGCTCCACCGCGTTCTGTTCGAAGAACATCCACTGGTGCACCTGCGCGCGAGCGAAGCGGTCCTCGGGCAGCAAGCGCGTGCCCTCCGCCAGGAACAAGAGGATGGCGTTGGACTCCGCGAGGAACCGCCCCGGCTCCGGCTCCAGCACCGGGATGCGGCCGTCCGGGTTCTTGTTCGCGTGGAAGTCCGCCGTGTGGCTCTCCCCCGCGAAGATGTCCACCGGCACCAGCTCGTACGCGAGCCCCAGCTGCTTCAGCAGCGTGCGGACCTTGTAGCCATTCGCGGAGGGCAGATAGTCGTAGAGGCGCATCGGGGCTTCCTATCGACCGGACTCCTCGCCGCGCACTCCGCTTCTTGCGGTGCAATCCCTCGCAAGAAGTGGGGCACGGGATGCTGCCTACTGCGCGGTGGCCTCGCTCCACACTTCCGCGACGCGGCCCACCTGGTCGAACGCGCAGTGCCCCGCGTCCGGGATGATCTTTTCGTTCACCGGGAACTGGAACCCGCCCAGGTACTGCTCCGCCTCCTGGATGTCCTGGAGCAGCTCATCCTGGTCGCCGTAGGTGAACCAGAACTTCGTGCCGCCGCGCAGCGCCGCGTTGGACGCGTCCCAGTCCATCTGGCCCGACCACGGCTTCTCACCGCCGCAGCTCAGCGCGTAGATGCCCGGGTAGCGGTCGCCGTAGCGCGGCAGGAAGCTGGCCGTCAGCTGGATGGAGCCACCCGACGAGCCACCGAAGAGGATGGGAGCGTCCTGGATGTCCCAGCCCTTGCGCAGCGCCTCGATGAGCGACACCAGCTCCGCGGCGTTCTTGCCCTCCAGGTCGCGCTCCGACAGCGGCACCCCCTCCTTGGGGCAGTCCGTGTACTCCGGCTTCACCCACCACGCGCACTTGTTGGGCGCGAGCGCCGTCACGTAGAGCGTGTTGTGCCCGTACGTCCAACCGCCGTTCGTGAAGAGCGAGCGCGGGTTGTTGCCGTTGTACACGGACGCGCCGTCGCCGTGCAGGTAGATGGCCAGCCGCATGGGCTCGGGCACGATGCCCTGCTTCGGCTCGATGTACTTCACCTCCGTCGCGCCCACCTGCGCCACGCAGTACGTCAGCGTGCCCGCGTCCGTGCTCACCGTGCCCGTCCTGCTGCACGGGAGCTTCCCGGAGCCGTTCGAGCTGCCCGGACCCGCATCCGTGCCGGCATCCACGTCCGTCCCCGCATCCACGTCCGTCCCGGCATCCGTGCCCGCGTCGACGGTGGGATTCGTGCCCGAGTCAGGCGTGACTTCATCGGGGTCGTCGGAACACGCGGACAGACCGAGGGCGAGCACTGCGGCGAGCAGGATGCGGGACATGGTGACTCGGAGGGGGGAGGGGAGGCGGCGCCTCTGTTCAGCAGCCGGTATACCGGGTATAGATTTACAGCCGGGAAAGGAAATTCCTCCATGAATGGACGCGTGAACCTGATGGCGCCGGAAGTCCGGGCCAATCCCTACCCTGTCTACGCGGAGCTGCGGCGCAGCGCTCCCGTGTGCCAGGTGGAGCCCGGCGGCCTCTGGGCCATCACGCGCTTTGAAGACGTGTCCGCGGCCTTCAAGAACCCGCAGGTGTTCTCCTCGGCCGGGGTGCGCACCACCACCGCGCCGCCGTGGCTGGGCCACAACCCGTTCTCCGAGTCGATGATCGTCATGGACCCGCCGCGCCACATGCGGCTGCGCACGCTGGTGAGCCGCGCATGGACGCCCGCCGCGGTGAACCGGCTGGAGCCGCGCATCCGGAGCTTCGCGCAGACGCTGGCGGAGCGGCTGTCACCGGAGCGCGAGGTGGACTTCGTGGACGCCTTCGCCATGCCGCTGCCCGCCAGCGTGATTGGCGAACTCTTCGCCTTGGACCCCTCCATGACGGCCCGCTACAAGCGCTGGTCGGTGGACCTGTCCAGCGTGTCCGGCACGACGGAGAAGGACACCCACCGGCACGAATCCATCAAGGCCACGGTGCGCGAGATGGAGGACTACCTCTCCCAGGTCGTCGCCGAGCGCCGCCGCCAGCCGCAGGACGACATGGTGTCGGACCTGGTGAAGACGCGCGTGGACGGCGAGGAGCTCACCGACGCGGAGCTGATGAGCTTCCTGTTCCTCCTGGTGGTGGCGGGCCTGGAGACCACCGTGCAGCTCGTCAGCCACAGCGTGCGCATGTTGATGGAGCAGCCGCACCTGGTGGCCCGGCTGCGCGAGAACCCGGCGCAGGTGGGGCGCTTCGTGGAGGAGGTGCTGCGCTACGAGCCCTCCGTGCACGGCCTGGTGCGCGTCACCACGAAGGAGACGCAGGTCGCGGGCGTGACGATCCCGGAGGGCGCGCGCGTGGCGCTGATGGTGGGCTCCGCGTGCCGCGACGGCGAGCGCTTCAAGGACCCGGACACCTTCGACATGGACCGCGAGGGCGTGAACAACATGCCCTTCGGCCACGGCATCCACTTCTGCCTGGGCGCGCCGCTGGCCCGGCTGGAGGCGCGCGTGGGGCTGGAGGTGCTGCTGTCCCGCTTCACGCGCTTCACGCCCACGGGCCCGGTGAAGTGGAACACCTCCCTCACCGTGCGCGGCCCGCTGACGATGCCCCTCATCCCGCACGCCTGAGGCTCACGCCTCGATGGAAGCCCCGAGGCTTACGCCTCGATGTCGAACGCGAGCGACACGCGCTCTTCCGGAGCCACGTGCAACAGGCCCTCGCCGGTGGCCAGCGCCCCGGCGGCGGCCGTCCACGGCTCCACGCAGACGAAGTCCTTCCCCTGCAGCGTCCACACGACGAGCATGCGGAACTCCTCGGTCCACGACAGCTTCACGGGACGCAGGCCCGGCCCACGCTCCAGCACCGTGCCCGGCGCCGAGTGATCCCTCAGGTGCAGGTCCACCTCCTGCGCCGTGAGGTCGAGGCCGTTGAAGGGCACCTCGTGCTTCGCGAGGTTGTCCCACGCGTGCGTGGCGTCCGTCTCCACGCGCGCCTGCGCCTTGTTGGCTTGCGGCACGCGGAAGTAGGGGTGATAGCCCAGGTGCAGCGGCATGGGCCGCTTGCCCAGGTTCGCCACGTCGAAGTCCACTGTCAGCCGCCGGCCCGAGAGCGAGAACACCAGCTGCGCGTCGAAGGCCCACGGGAACTGGCGCAGCGTCTCCGCCGACGACGAGAGCCTCAGCACCAGCATGGACTCGTCCGCCTGGCGCACCGTCCACGGCAGCTTCCGGGCGAAGCCGTGCTGCGGCAGCGTGTACGCCTCGCGGTCCGCCGGATACGTGTCCCCGGGCAGGGGGCCGGCGATGGGAAAGAGCACGGGGATGCCCCCGCGCACGTTCTTCGTGAGGTCGGCGACGGTGCTCTCATCCAGATAGAGCACGTCGTCGCCGTCCACCACCATGCGCGTGACGAGCGCGCCGCGCGTGGGGATGATCTCCACGCGGCAGTCGCCGTCCTCCAGCGCATACGTCTCCAACCCCGCGATGCCCGGGAACGGTCCGCTCATGGAACTAGATGGCCCCTTCCTTCGGGTCGCTGTCCATGAACGGGTAGGGGACCTTCACCGGCGGCGCGAAGTTCTCCTTGATGGTGCGCGGGCTGCTCCAACGGAACAGGTTGATCATCGACCCGGACTTGTCGTTGGTGCCCGAGGCCCGGCTGCCGCCGAAGGGCTGCTGGCCCACCACCGCGCCCGTGGGCTTGTCGTTGATGTAGAAGTTGCCCGCCGCGTTGCGCAGCGCGCTCATCATCTGCTCGATGGCCTTGCGGTCGCGCGCGAAGATGGCGCCCGTCAGCGCGTACGCCGCGGACTGGTCGCACTCCTTCAGCGTCTCCTCCAGCTTCGCGTCCGGGTAGACGTACACGCCCACGAGCGGAGCGAAGATCTCCTCCGTCATGATGCGGTGGCGCGGGCTGTTGCACTGCACCAGCGTGGGCTGCACGAAGAAGCCCTCGCTCTTGTCCGTGCCGCCGCCCGCGACGATGGTCGCGTCGTTGCCGGACTTCGCCAGCTCGATGTAGCTGGACACCTTCTTGAACGAGCGCTCGTCGATGACCGCGCCCATGAAGTTGCGGAAGTCCGCCACGTCGCCCATCTTGATTTCGCCGATGAGCGCCTGGAGGCGCGGCTTCAGCTTGGGCCACAGGGACTCCGGCACGTAGACGCGGCTGGCCGCGCTGCACTTCTGGCCCTGGTACTCGTAGCCACCGCGCACGATGGCGACCGCGAGCGCCTCCAGGTCGTCCGCCGCGGACGGGTGCGCGAAGATGAAGTCCTTGCCGCCCGTCTCACCCACCAGCCGCGGGTACTGCTTGTAGCGGCCGATGTTCTCTCCCACCGTCTTCCACAGGTTGTTGAACGTGGGCGTGGAGCCGGTGAAGTGGATGCCGCCCAGGTGGGGGCTGGCCAGCACCGGGTTGCCCACCGTGGGGCCGTCACCGGGCAGCATGTTGATGACGCCGTCGGGCAGGCCCGCCTCGCGCATCAGCTCCAGGCTGTACCACGCGCTCAGGGCCTGCGTGGAGGACGGCTTCCACAGCACCACGTTGCCCATCAGCGCGGGAGACAGACAGAGGTTCAGCGCGATGGAGGTGAAGTTGAACGGCGCGATGGCGAAGACGAACCCGTCCAGCGGACGGTAGTCCGTCATGTTCCACATCTGCGGCGAGTTCTCCGGCTGGATGGAGAGGATCTGCTGCGCGAAGTGGACGTTGTAGCGAAGGAAGTCGATGAGCTCGCACGACGCGTCGATCTCCGCCTGGTGCGCCGTCTTCGACTGGCCCAGCATGGAGGAGCCGTTGAGCAGCGGGCGGTAGCGCGTGGTCAGCAGCTCCGCGGCGCGCAGGAAGATGGCCGCGCGTGCGTGGAAGGGCATCCGCGCCCAGTCCTCCTTCACGGACATGGCGTTCTGGATGGCCTGCTCCACGTGGCCCGCGTCGGCCTCGTGCAGGGTGGCCAGCACGTGCTGGTGCCGGTGCGGCATGCGCACGGCGTCCGTCTTGCCGGACTTGATGTGCTTGCCGCCGATGACGACGGGGATGTCGATGCGCTCCCCGCTCATGCGCTTGAGGGTGGACTGCAGCTCCGCGCGCTCCGGGGTGCCAGGGGCGTAGGAGAGGACGGGCTCGTTCTTGGGAGCCGGGACGCGGGGGTAGGCGTTGAGCACGCGAGGACCTCGGGACGAGAGGAACGGAAGTTCGGGCAAGGTATAGCCCTCCCCGTGTCCCAGGTCAGTGACAGAAGCGTGCGGCGTCCTCGCGCGGACACCCGGCCCGGCAATAATCGCCCGGCCCGGCACTCGCCCGGAACCTAGGCGGTGGCGCCCCTCGCGCGCTGCAGCACGGCATGCAGCTGCGCGATGAGGTAGGGCGGCTTCACCGGCTTGACCAGGTACGCGTCCGGCTGGGGCTGCCCCGGCTCCAGGTCCGAGCGCGGCGCGTAGCCGCTGACGAACACCACCGGCAGGTGGGCCAGCGAGGGCTCCGCGCGCACGCGGCGGCACAGCTCGTAGCCGTCGATGCCCTCCATGTTCACGTCCGACAGGAGCACGTCCGGCGGCTGCGCCAGCGCGTTCGCGAGCCCCGTCTCCCCATCCGCCGCCACCGTGCAGTCGAACTCACCGGATAGGAGCAGCCGGAGCGTCTCGCGCATGGTCCAGGAGTTCTCCACGATGAGGACCTTGGGCTTCACGGTGCATCGACTCCCGGGGCGGCAACAGCGGACGGCTTGGGGGAAGCAGCGGACACAGCATCCCCCCGCCGTGCGCACCGGGCAAGTGGTCCCCCTTCACCCGTGAGAATTCACGAAAGCCACCACCTCACGGGTTTGCCGCCAACGCCTCTAATCCTCGGGCGGTGGATTCACGAGCCCACGCCGGGAAACCTCGGAGTCCGGCTCCTCGTCGCCGCGCGCCTCGCGCTCGGGCACCTCTTCGTCCTGCCACTCCGCGCCGCGCTCCACCTCCGCCTCCCAGCGCGTCTCCTCCACGGGGCCCGGGTTTTCGTCCTCGCGGGCCGCGGCCCGGGAGCGCTCGCGGGCCAGCTCGGCGGCGCCGCGGTCCAGCGCGTCCTCCATCTGTCCCCGGTTGCGCGGCTGGAAGTTCTTGGAGTCCTTGTCCGAAGCCATGGTGTCACCCCCGACGGGAAGGTGGGATGCACCACTGCGAGCGGGCAACGACGCCGCGCGCGGGGGCCGCCTGCCCGGCCGTCCAGGTGCGGGCAGGCCGGGGTGCGCCGTCCGCCTGCGTCAGCGCGGCGCGGAGGGCGCGCGCCGGGCCAGGGGTTGCGCATCACCCCGTGACAGGCGTTGGACCTCTGGCGCGACGTCTCCCGTGGGCGCGGCGATGCTGCACCGCGCGCCGCCATGCACCAGGCCCACCACGCGCAGCGCTTCGTCCACCAGCGGCGCGCCGGAGTCGCCCGGCTCGCCGTGCATCGTGGTGAAGAGCGCGTTGGGCACGTCCGGCAGGGAAGGGCAGCGGCCCCAGCGCTCCACCATCACGCGCTGCGGTTCGCCGGGCCGGTCGTGGCGTCCGGTGAAGACGAGCATCGCGCCGGGGATGGGCAGCCCCTCGGCCACCTCCAGCGGCGCCACCGGTGCCTTCGCCTCCAGCTCCAGCACCGCCACGTCGCGGCCGCGATCCACGAACACGTAGCGGCCCTGCAGCTGGCGGCCGTCCTCGAAGTTCGTGCGCTCCCTGCCCGCGCCCGGCGCGACGCAGTGAGCCGCGGTGAGGACATGGCGGCCCTGACCCACCACCACGCCCGCGCAGTGTCCGTCGCCCAGCGTCACCGTCGCGGCCTCCGCCTTCGCGAGCCCGTCCGCTTCGCCCGGGCCGGACTGGCCGCAGGCCATCCAGGCCGTCACGGCCGCGAGTGCCACCGTGGCGCCGCCCCACTTCCATGCACGCATGCCGCTTCCCCCTCCTCCCCCGGGCGACGGGCCCAGGGGCTCGCCGCAACGGTGTGCATGCGTGCGGAGGTGTCGTGGGCGTGGATGGGAAAGGGGTCCCCCAGCAGGCGTCCGGGCGCCCCACCGCGTCGTCTTCCAGCGAGGCGGTCAAACAGGGAATAGGGGCAGAGCGTGTACCTGCTCGGATGTCCCGGAGGCGGTGTCACTGAAACGTGCTATTCCTCGCTACGTCTGGATTCTGGAATCCAGATCCTGGCCCGCGAATGGCCGGCCCCTTTGGCTCGTGAGCGACGACGAGAAGACAACGGTATTGGATGAGCGCACCCGGCCCCCGAGCACCTGGGGGGAGCGGATGCGTACGCCCATCACGTTGCCGGGCTCGGGCATCGGAGAGCGGCGCTCGCTGATTCCAGGCGTCGTCGTCACCGGGCGCTACCGCGTGGACTCGCTGCTGGGCGAAGGCGGCATGGGCCGCATCTGGCTGGCGGACGACCTTCAGGAGCGCCGTCGCGTGGCGCTCAAGGAGATGCACGTCCCCTCGGAGCTGTCCGCGGCGAAGGTGGAGGAGCTGGTGCTGCTGTTCCGGCACGAGTTCTTCGCCATGAAGAAGCTCCAGCACCCGTCCACGCTCAAGGTCTTCGACTGGGGCATGACGGAGGCCGGCAACCGCTTCATCACCATGGAGGTGGTGGGCGGCAAGGACCTGAGCACGCTGGTGCGCGACGCGCCGCTGGACACGCGCACGCTGTATCGCGTGCTGATTCAAATGGCGCAGGTGCTGGCGTTCATCCACTCGCGCCTGTACGTGCACTGCGACATCAAGGCCAGCAACGTGCGCATCACCGAGTCCGGCGCGGTGAAGCTCATGGACTTCGGCGTGATGCACCAGCTGGGCACGCCCAGCCCCGGCAAGCTCAAGGGCACGCTGGAGTACCTGGCGCCGGAGTGGCAGCGGGGCGCGAGCATCGACGGGCGCGCGGACCTGTACTCGCTGGGCGTGATGGCCTGGTACCTGGCCACGCGCAAGCTGCCCTTCAAGCGCAGCAACCCCGCGGTGCTGCTGGCGGACCACCTGACGCGCCCGGCGCCGCGCCCGTCCAGCATCTGCCCGGTGGATCCGCAGCTGGAGGAGATCATCCTCCTGCTCATGGCGAAGGATCCGCGCGAGCGCTTCCAGGACGCGGGCGAACTGCTGGAGGCGCTCTGCCAGGCCAGCGGCGAGCCCGTGCCGGAGGAGTCGCTGTCCGCGCGCGCCAGCTACCTGCACGTGCCGGAGGTGGTGGGGCGCGAGGCGGAGCTGGAAGGGCTGATGAACGGCCTGGCGGAGGCGGACTGGGGCCAGTCGCGCGCGATGCTGGTGGGCGGCCCCGCGGGCGTGGGCAAGACGCGGCTGCTCCAGGAGTTCGAGCTCCAGGCGAAGCTGGCGGAGCTGCCCTTCGGCCGGGGGCAGTGCCGCGCGGAAGGGCTGTCCCCGCTGGCGCCGGTGGCGCAGGCCCTGCGCTGCCTGGTGCCGCAGACGCCCTCGGACCTGATGGAGCGGGTGAAGACCCCGCTCGCGCGCCTGTTGTCGCCGGAGGTGCTGGAGGGCGACCAGGACGAGGAGCTGCCGCGCGACGGCTCCGAGGAGAAGGCCGCCTTCTTCGAGGCGCTGACGGAGTGGACGCACACGTTGGGCGGGCGGCAGTCCTTCGTGCTGTGCTTCGAGGACCTGCAGTGGGCGGACAGCGCGTCGCTGGAGGCGCTCAACGTCGTCATCCGCGCGCTGCACGGCACGCGCGGCATGGTGGTGGGCACGTTCCGTTCGCAGGAGCTGTCGCGCCTGAGCCTCGCGTTCCAGACGGTGGACGAGAAGCTCACGTCCCGCATGGACCTGGAGCCGCTGTCCGCCGAGCACGTGGCCACGCTGGTGGAGCTGGTGCTGCCGGGGCTGGACGTGCCGGAGGGCTTCGTGCAGCGGCTGCACGAGACGACGGGCGGCAACGCCTTCTTCGCCACGGAATGCCTGCGCATGCTGGTGGAGGCGGGCGCGCTCAAGCGCGTGGGCGGGCGCTGGGAGGCGGAGGACGGGCTGGGCACGCGCAGGCTTCCGGAGAGCATCCAGGAAGCGGTGCTCATGCGGCTCGCCAACGCGCCGCCGGAGCAGGTGGCGCTGTTGCGCAAGCTCGCGCCCGTGGGCCGGCTGCTGGACCTGCCGCTGTTGCGCGCGCTGTCCGGCCTGCCGGAGGCGGAGCTGTTCGCGGTGCTGGACGGCATCGTGGAGCGGCAGTTCCTCCAGGATGTGGAGGGCCGCTACGTCTTCACGCACGACACCGTGCACCAGGCCGTCTACGACAGCACGCCGGAGGCGGAGCGCCGGGCGTACCACGGCCAGGTGGCGCGGGCGCTCCAGGCGCTGCCCTCGGGGCGCTCGGGCGTGGTGCGCGCGGTGGGCTGGCACTTCGCGCGCTCGGACGCGCCCGCGGAGGCCATCCAGCCGCTGCTGGAGGCGGGCCAGGCAGCGATTGAAGCGGAGGCCCTGCTGGAGGCCACGCTGCTCCTGAAGGAAGCGGCGGGGCTCCTGGAGGCCGCGCCGGACTACCCGGGGCGCTCGGAGCAGCTCTTGCGCACGTGGGTGTCGCTGGTGGAGGTGGGCTACTCCAGCGACCCGCCGACGTCGGTGGCGTACGCGGAGCGGCTGTTCGCGCACTGGGAGGCCACGGTGGACGTGGCGGCCGGCCGGCGCGAGGCGCTGTCGCGGCTGGAGTCCGCGCGCTCGGCCACGCCCGCGGAGCGCGAGGAGCGGCTCATCCCGCTCTTCCGCGAGGTGGCGGCGGACGCGCGGATGACGCCGGTGGACGTCTTCTGGAAGCGCTCGGAGCTCCAGATCCTCCAGGGCATGGCGCTGGCCATCCTGGGGCGCACGGACGCGCTGGAGGCGCTCATCGCGCGCGTGGCCGCCGAGCACCCGGAGGACTCGCCGTACCGGGCGGGGCTGTCCGTGGCGCGCTCGACGCTGTGCGCGTACACCGGCCTCTGGGCGGGCGGGGTGGCCGAGCAGCGCAAGCAGGTGCAGCGGCTGCGCGAGTTCCGCGATGCCGTGGGGCGTCCGCCCCGGCGGCTGGCGTGGGCGCTGGGCATGGGCGGCTACCTGCTCAACGTGAACCTGGCCCTGCGCGGCGAGCCGCTGGATGAAGAGCTGCTGAAGGACGGGCTGCACCTGGCGCAGGCGCAGGGCTTCACCGACGTGCGCGCCTACCACCTCTTCGCGCAGGTGGCGCGCGCGGCCTTCACCGGCGACGGCGGCGCGTTCGCGTCCGCGCTCGCGCAGAAGACGGAGCTCATCCGGCGGCTGGGCAGCCCGCGCCTGATGGAGCGCAACCTGGCCCTCTTCACGCCGCCGTACTACCTGGAGCGCGGCGAGCACGAGCTCGTGGCCGCGGTGGTGTCGCGCGGCGAGGCGCTCGCGCGCGTGCTGCCCGAGGACCGCTGGCTGCGCGCGCACGTGCAGGTGTACCAGGCGTGCCGCGACGTGCTCTTCGAGGACGCGGCCGCCGCGCGCGAGTCGCTGCCCCGCGCCCTGGAGGCCGCGCGGATGGGCGGCCTGCGCATGGAGACGCTGGTGCGCGTGTACCAGTCCCGCTTCGAGCGCGAGCAGGGCCGGCTGCCCGACGCGCTCGCCGCCGCGCAAGGCGCGCTGGAGCGCGCGTTGGATCCGCGCTTCGCCAACCCCTGGGACGAAATCCTGGCCCGCCGCGCCCTGGCGCCGCTGGTGTCCCGGGAGGACGGGGACGCGCACCTGCGCCACGCGCGCCTCTTGGCGGAGTCCACCGGCAACGTGCTCCAGATGGGGCTCGTCTACCTGCAGCACGCGGAGCGGCACGGCACGCCGGAAGAGGCGATGCGCGAGCTGGAGATCGCCGAGCGCGCCTTCGCCTCGGCCCGGGCCACCCATCTGCAGTCGCTGGCCCAGTCGCTGCGCGGCCCGCTGTCGCGCCAGCACGGGGACGTGAAGCAGAGCGCCTGACGGCCGGGTCGTGCTTAGGATGGGCCCATGGCCCCCTCCCCCCTGCGCTTCTGCCTGGACTACCTGTCCCCGTACGCCTACCTCGCCTGGCTCCGCATGCCCGCCATCGCGCAGAAGCACGGCCGGGCGCTGGAGCCCGTGCCGGTGCTGCTCGCGGGGCTGCTCAATTCCGTGGGCTCCATTGGCCCGGCGGAGATCCCCGCCAAGCGCGTCTACGTCTTCAAGCAGACGTTCCGCATCGCGCACGAGCAGGGCGCGCCCTTCAGCCTGCCGCCCTCGCACCCGTTCAACCCACTCTTGTCCCTGCGCGTGACGGCGGCGGTGGAGGACGTGGCGGAGCGCACGCGGCTCGTCACCGCGCTCTACTTGGC
>NZ_RAWL01000189.1:0-16119 GCF_003668885.1 Corallococcus sp. AB049A
AGGAAGCACAGGAGGCCAATCCACCCGAGCTCCCCGATGACGTCGAGGAAGATGTTGTGCGCCACGTAGGCGCGGTGCGCCTCCGGCGGCGCGTACTGGAACCACGCGTAGCGGAAGCCGCCCGCGCCCACGCCCAACAGCGGCTTGTCCAGGCTCATGCGGCTGGCCACCTGCCACGCGTAGACGCGGCCCATGGCGGACGCGTCCTCGTGGAACGACGCCACCGTCTCATTGCGCTGCCAGAAGCTCTTGGGCGCGAACACCGCCAGGCCCGCGACGAACACCGTGCCCAGCACGATGGCCTGCATGCGGCGCTTCTCACGGATGGCCCACAGCGCCATCGCCACCGACAGGCCAATGAAGCCGCCGCGCGAGTGCGACAGCACGATGGCCACCACCGCCAGCACCGCCGAAACGGCGCACAGCACGCGGAACACCCACGGGGTGCTCTTGCGCGCGAGGAACGCCACCGCGAGCGGCACCACCAGCACCATGTTCATGGCCATGTGGTTGGGGTCCGCGTACACGCCGACCCAGCGCGAACGGAAGCCCTCCACCATGTTCTCACCGACGCGGTACCAGTTGATGACGCCAATGGACGTCACGATGGCGCCCACCACCATGGCGCCGCACACCACCGCCAGCCGCTTGGGCGTGGTGATGACGTTGACGAGCGTCAGGTAGATGGCCGTGAGCTTGAGCAGCTCCACGCCCTGGAAGCGCGTCACCTCCGGGTTCACGCTCCACGCCACCGAGCAGAACGCCAGCGACGAGAACGCCAAGAGCGCGATGCCCCGCGCGCCGTCGAAGAAGATGGGCTCCGCCTTGCCAATGCGGCGCATCACCATCAGGCCCGCGCCCAGCCCTGAAGTCAGCAGCGCGAGCCGCAGCGGCTCCAGCGCGGGGATCCACTCACCCGGCACCGCGTACATCACCGCCGCGAACCCCGCGAGCATGTAGAAAGCCAGTACGTCGCGACGCTGCCCCTCCGCGCCCGGTCCCATGTACGCCACCCCTTCGCTGTCGGTCGCTCGTCCCGTCACACGCGTGCCCCTGGCCCTCGTGGAATCCCGGCTGTCCGCACCAACAGCGGACAGCTAGCGGGCGAGGGCCAAAGCAGCGCGCGTGCCAGAGGATGGCAACGCGGGAGGCCTGTATCTTCGGGAGGTTGCGTGCCCGCCCGGGACCGCCGGGCCGGGCAAGGCTGAAAAAGCTACGGGACCGGCGCGCTCTCCATCGGTAGGACCGCGGAGGCGATCAGGTCCAGCCGCCCCTCGCGCAGCCACGCCGGGCCCAGCTCCGACAGCAGCCGCGCCAGCGTGACGTTCACCACCCGACGCAGCTCCTCGCGAGCACCTTCCGGCACCGCGGGCGTCAGCGCCGCCACCGCGCGCTCCGCCGCGCTCGCGCGCAGCCGGGGGGAATCCGGGGTGCCTTCGAACAGGCGCTGGCCCAGCTCCACCGTGCGGCCCAGCGGCACGGGGCGCACGTCCACGCCCTCCTCCAGCACGGCCATGGACACCACCGCCGCCCACAGCCGCTCCACGCCCAGCACGTCCAGCGACACGCCGAAGCGCGCCAGCACGGTGCGCGCCGCGTCCTCCGTGCCGCCCAGGATGGCGCCCAGCGCCGCCACCTGGCCCTCCGCCCTCGCGAGCAGCGCCTCCGAGCCGGCCACCTCCCGCAGCGAACGGAACGGCACCGCTTCCGCGCCTGGCACGCGCAGCGCCCGGCGCGGACGCTTGCGCCGCAGGGCCTCCAGCGCGGCGGCCTCCTCCGGCAGCACCAGCGGCACGTCATCCAGCTTCACGAACGGCACCTTGAAGAGGCGGTCCGCGCGGTACTTGAGCTGGAGCGTGAGCGTGAAGCCCACCTGGAAGACGCGGCGCAGGGGCGTGTCGCGCAGCACCTCCGGCGCCTTCGCCGGGTCCGCGCCCGTCAGGTGCTCCAGGCCCAGCGACAGGTAGTCGCGCACCCATTCGCCCACGCGGCGCACGGCGTCCAGGTCACCCGGGTCGCCCAGCTCCGCGACGAGGACGGCGTTGGCCACCTCGCGCAGCTCGTCCTCCGCGTTCATCCGCTCCACGTCGGACAGGTCCCGGAAGGCCGCCTCCAGGTAGTCCACGTGGCCGCCCGCGGCGGTGAGCGCCGGCGTCCCCTTCCCCGTGGGGCGCGGGGGCACGTCCACGCGGCTGAAGAGCGTCAGCGCGTCCTCCAGCGAGGGGAAGCCCAGGTCGGCCAGGCGCGCGCGGCGGAACTGGAACGCGGTCTCCTCCAGCTCGGAGGGAATCTCCCAGCGCACCGCCTCGAAGAGGCGCACCGCTTCGAAGGGGTTCTCCGCGATGAGGTCGTTGAGGAGCGCGCGCATGGCGGACATCTCCACGCCCTCCACCTTGATCTCCACCAGGTAGCGCCCTTCCGGGGTCTCCAGCGTCATGCCCTGCGGGTTGACGTCCGGGTTCTCCTCCAGGTCGTGGACGGCGGTGAACTCCTTGAGGAGCGTCTCCACCACCTCCAGGTCCACCGCGTGCACCTTGCGCAGGAAGTCCTCCTGCTCGTCGCCGCGCGCGGCGCGCAGCCAGGTGAGGACGGCGTGCGGGTCCAGCTTGTCCTTCGCCCAGCCGCCCAGGTCCACGAAGGTGCGGAACTGCGCGGGCGACGCCAGCTGCACGAGCTCCGTCGTGTCCGCCAGCCCCACCTCCTGGATGGTGACGTAGAGGTCCTCCGCGGGCAGCGAGCGCACCAGCGCTTGCGTGTCCTCCGCGTCGAAGAGCGCCGCCACCCGCTGGCGCGGGGACAGGCGCATCAACCGCTGACGCTCCTCGCGGGGCGCGAGGGGCGAAACACCACCGTTCGTCTTGCCGTTCTGGGACACGCCGGGGGTGCTACCACAGCGCGCCCGGCCCCGGCAGCCTCAGACGCGGGTCGCCTTGCCGAAGGTGTCCAGCAGCGTGCCCCACACCTCCTCCACGCCCAGCTTCTCCGTGGAGGAGAACGGGATGACCGCCTCGCGGGGCAGCTCCAGCTGTTCCGCCAGCTTGTGCAGCCGGGGCTTGCGCTGCGCCTTCGTCAGCCGGTCCACCTTGGTGGCCACGACGAGGATGCGGCGGTTGTGCTCCTGGAGGTAGTCCAGCGTCTGCATGTCCTCCGGCGAGGGCCCCACCTCCGCGTCGATGATGCTCACCACCACCTCCAACCGGTGCCGGTTCTTGAGGTAGCTGGTGATCATCGCCTGCCACTGGGCCTTGTCCGCCTTGCTCGCCTTGGCGAAGCCGTAGCCGGGCAGGTCCGCCAGCCGCACCGTGTGGCGCACGCCGTCGCGGTCCAGGTCCACGTCGAAGAAGTTGAGCGTGCGGGTGCGCCCCGGCGTGTTGGACACGCGCACCAGCTTCCGCCGGTTGGTCAGGGCGTTGATCATGGACGACTTGCCGACGTTGGAGCGGCCGACGAAGGCCACCTCCGCGCCGTGGTCCGTGGGCAGCCCCTTGAGCTCCACGGCGGTGGTGACGAAGCGGGAATCGAGGATCTTGATCAAGCGGAGGTCACTTACTTCTTCGCCGTGGCCGGAGCCGGCGGGGTGGTGGCAGGGGTCGCGTCCGCGCGGGTCTGCTTGCGGGCGCGCTCCGCGGACCAGTGGTCGATGGCCTTCAGCGCTTCCTTGAAGTCGAACGGGCGCAGGGACGGCGAGGACGCGTCATGGCAGGTGCGGCATTGCTTCTCCGACGGGTCCACCAGCCCCACCAGCCGCGCCAGCTCCGGGTCCTTCATCACGTAGGACGGCGAGTAGTACTGCCCGCCGCCGTGGCACGTCTCGCAGGTGACGGCGGAGAGCTGCTGCTCCGCCTGGTCCGGCGCGTGGCAGGACAGGCAGCGCGCGTCCTTCTTCTGCGACTCCGCCAGCGTCTCCGTGGCCCGGGCGTGCTTGGACTTCATCCACGCGTCGTACGCCTCCGGGTGGCAGCCCTTGCAGCTGTCGGGGCCCGTGAAGTCCGCGGCGCCGGCGAGGCCGCCACCGAGGGCGAGCAGGAGGGCGGAAAAGACCCGGAAGGCACGAGGAGACATACCTTGAGCACGTAGCAGAGGCCCCAGGAGGGGGCAAGGCGTCTCGTTCGTGATTGAATACCGGGTGGACAGGTGCGTGGCTTGAGGTAACGGACCTTGAGGCGTGCCTGCCTGATCCGCTAGGGAGGAGTCGAGATGCGGACCCCCGTGATTGCCGTCCTGTGCGCCGTCGCTGTCCTCGCCGTCTCCCTGCCTGCTTCCGCCAGGCCGTGGCAGGGCATCGAGCCCGGGTCCTCCAAGAAGGAGGAGGTGCTCAAGAAGTTCGGCGAGCCGTCCCGGACCATGACCCAGGACGGCAAGGAGATTTTGGCCTACTTCCAGAAGGAGGCCATCAAGGGCACCACCCAGGCCCAGTTCAAGGTGGACCCCGCCACCCAGCTGGTGGAGCGCATCGACGTGTTCCCCGCGCCCATCATCGAGAAGGACACCATCGAGAACAGCTACGGCCCCGCGTGCCCGGGCGGCGCCATGCCCGCCACGCCCTGCTACCTGCGCAAGCTGACGGACGACTTCCGCACCTACTTCCTCTACGTGAAGCTGGGCGTGGCCATCTTCTTCAACGAGGACGGCAAGACGGTGCAGTCCTTCGTCTTCACCACGCCCAAGGCCGCGAAGTAACCCGTGCACGTCTTCGGCCTGACGGGCGGCATCTCCTCCGGCAAGAGCACCGTGAGCCGGATGCTGCGCGAGCTGGGCGCGCGCGTGCTGGACGCGGACGTGCTCGCCCGCGAGGTCGTGGAGCCCGGCACGCCGGGCCTGCAGCGCATCAATGAACGCTTCCCCGGCGTGGTGGGCCCCGACGGCCGCCTGGACCGGGTGAAGCTGGGCGCGCACATCTTCGCCAACGCGGAGGAGCGGGCCGCGCTCAACGCCATCGTGCACCCGGAGGTGCGCGCCCTCTTCCTCCAGAAGCTCCAGGCGCTGGAGGCCGAGGGCGTCACCCACGCCGTCTACGACGTGCCGCTCCTGATTGAGACGGGCCTGCACCAGGCCATGGCGGGCGTGGCCGTGGTGTGGGTGCCCCGGGACGTGCAGAAGGCGCGGCTGATGGCGCGCGACGGGCTCACCGAGGACCAGGCGGAGGCGCGGCTCGCCGCGCAGATGCCGCTGGACGACAAGCGCGCGCACGCGACGTGGGTCATCGACAACAGCGGTACGCCGGAGGCCACCCGTCCGCGGGTGGAGGCCGTGTGGCGGGCGATGCTCGCGCACGGCTGACGGGCGGTTATGCTGCGCCGCGAATGAGCGACACGGCGAAGACGCGGCAGGGCCCTGGCACCTACTTCCTCACCGGCTACCCGGGCTTCATCGGCAAGCGGCTGGTGGAGCACATCGCGCGGGAGGACCCCCAGGGGCACATCTACGCGCTCGTGCAGCCCAAGGCCTTCAAGGAGGCGCAGGCGCTCGCGGCGAAGGTGAAGGGCGCGCGCGTGGAGCTGCTCACCGGCGACGCGGTGGACATGCACCTGGGCCTGTCCGGCGAGGAGTACCAGCGCCTGTGCGAGCGGGTGACAGACATCTTCCACCTGGCCGCCGTATCGCAGCTGGGCGTGCCCAAGGAGACGGCGTGGCGGGTGAACGTGGACGGCACGCGCAACCTGCTGGAGCTGGCGCGCGACTGCGACAAGCTCTCCCGCTTCAACTACTTCTCCACCTGCTACGTGTCCGGCGACCGCGTGGGCGTCATCGCCGAGGACGAGCTGGAGCGGGGCCAGTCCTTCCGCAACGCCTACGAGGAGACGAAGTTCCAGGCGGAGCGGCTGGTGCAGCGCGCGGCCGCCACCCTCCCCGTCACCATCTTCCGGCCGTCCAGCGTGGTGGGCGACTCGCGCACGGGGGAGATTGATCGCTTCGAGGGCCCCTACTACCTGGGCATCCTGCTCGTCACGTCGCCGCTGGTGGTGCCGCTGCCCCTGCCGGGCAACGGCGTCGCGCCGCTCAACGTCGTCCCGGTGGACTTCGTGGTGCAGGCCGTGTGGCGGCTGTCGCGCGACGCGCGGGCGAAGGGGCGCACCTTCCACCTGGTGGACCCCAACCCCATGAGCGCGCGGCGCGTGTACGAGCTCATCGCGGAGAAGGCCCACAAGCGGCTGCCGCGCTTCAACCTGTCCGCGCGCGCCGCGGACGTGATGCTGCGGCTGCCCGTGCTGGAGAAGCTGGCCCGGCCCCAGCGCGCCGCCATCAGCTACGTGAACCACCTGGCCATCTACAACTGCCACAACACGCTGGAGCTGCTCGACGGCACCGGCGTGCGGTGCCCGCCGCTGTCGTCCTATCTGGATCAGCTCGTCGCGTACGTGCGTGAGCAATACAAGCAGCGCAAGGAGGGCGCGGAGGTGGAGGACCCGCTTGACCACGGACCGCTGCCCGCCTCCGACGACGGCGCGCCAGCGTCCCGTCCGCGCCGCTGAACAGGCTTCACGCCCGGGCGCAAGGTGCGGCGCGGCAGCGTGTTTCACGCTCGCGCCCGCCTGCCTGCTGCGGCTTATTCCAGACTGACAATTGTTACTGGGTTGCTAACGCAAAGATGCGGGGGCCCCCTCTTTTCAATGAAACAGTGTCCTGGTTAGCATGCGCTCCCACTGAATCCGGCGCGGTGAACACAACCGCGCCTGGAAGAGTGGGTTGGAGAGCAGCGCTTGCCGCGGACCGTTGACAGCCAATTCGAGTGGGCCGCCCCGGGTTCGGGTGTGGCGCTCCGGCCGTCCAGCCTGTCCAGGCACGTCGCTCCCGCCCTGCCCGCCTCGCGCGTGCTGCCTTTCCACGCTGAGCTGCCCGCGCACGTCGTCCATGCGACCCGTGGCGTTGGGAAGCGTTCCCTATCGGGCTGTTGTCCACCCACGGTCCGCCATCCGTAGGGAGCGGCCCGCCGTCCCCCGGCGGTCCTCTCCTCAGGCAGTCGTCGTCTCTCTGTAGTCCCCTCGTCCGGCAGTACATCACCCCCAAGAAGGAAGGCGCATGCGTCTCAGGGAAAAGCTGTTGACCAGCCTGCTGCTGGTGCCCGTCGCGGGTACCAGTGCGTGGGCCAAGGAGCGGTCGAACTACGACGCGTTCCTGGAGCAGCGGGACTCCCGCTCTCTCGCCGTGGATTCGAACACGGCGGTGTCCCGCGGGCTTCGCATCGAGCAGACCGAGCAGCGGCTCGGTGTCCCCACGTTCGCGTGGGCCGCTCAGGACGGTGCGCTGTCCAAGTCGGTCATCCGCAACGGCATGACGCCGGAGGGCGCGGCGCGCGCGCACCTGCAGTCGGTGGCGGACAGCTACCGCCTGACGAGCGACGACGTCGCGGGCGCCAGCCTGCGCTCCATGCACAACACCGGCAAGGGCGCCATCATCGCGACCTTCAGCCAGTCGGTGGGTGGCATCCCCGTCTTCCGCAATGAGATCAAGGTCGTCATGGGCCAGGACCTGCGCCTGGTGGCCGTGAGCGGCTACCTGGCTCCGTCCGAGCTGGGCCTGGCCGCGAAGGCCAAGGCGCGCGCCGGCTTCAACCTGGGCGCCGCGGACGCGGTGTCCGGTGCGTTCAAGGACCTGACGGGCTCCGGCACGCAGAGCGGCTCGTTCGTCAACGCGGGCACGAAGGGTGACTACACCTTCTTCGAGCTGGCCCCGTCCGCGAAGTCCGCGCTGCCGCAGGCCCTGGCCACCCCGGCCCGCGCCCGGCAGGTGTTCTTCATGCTGGCCGGCAAGCTGGAGCCGGCCTGGTACGTGGAAGTGAACGCCGGCCCCAAGGCCGCGCGCTCCAGCGAGTACTACGGCTACGTGGTCTCCGCGGCCACCGGCCAGGTCCTCTACCGCAACAACCTGACGGCGGACGCCGGCGCGGCGTTCACGTACAAGGTCTGGGCGGACACGACGTCTCCGTTCATCCCGGAGGACGGTCCCCAGGGCAACGACGCGACCCCGCACCCCACGGGCACCCGCGACAGCTACCAGGCCCCGCTGGACCGCCCGGCGCACGACGTCACCCTGGCCAACAGCCCCTTCAGCAAGAACGACCCCTGGCTGCCGGCCAACGCCACGCAGACCACGGGTAACAACGTGGACGCGTACGCGGACCTGTCCGCGCCGGACGGCTTCCAGCCGAACAGCGGCGACATGCGCGCGGAGACGACGAGCGACAACACGTTCTCGTACGTCTACGACACGACCAAGGCCCCGGGCACCAGCCCGCAGCAGATCAAGGCCTCGGTGGTGAACCTGTTCTACGTGAACAACTTCCTGCACGACTGGTTCTACGACTCGGGCTTCAACGAGGCCTCGGCCAACGCCCAGTCGTTCAACTTCGGCCGCGGCGGCGTGGAGGGCGACCCCATCCAGGCCCAGGCGCAGGACTACGGCGGCACCAACAACGCGAACATGAGCACGCCGGCGGACGGTGCGTCCCCGCGCATGCAGATGTACGTGTTCGACGGTACGCCCGAGCTGTCCGTCACGGCGCCCCAGTCGCTCGCGGGCGTCTACGAGGCATCCTCCGCGAACTTCGGCGAGGAGGCCTACGACACGACGGGCAACGTCAAGAGCGCCCCCGACGCCAACCTGAATGGCTGCGACGCGTTCGACGCCGGCTACTTCACCGGGAAGATCGCGCTCATCGACCGCGGCTCGTGCGACTTCAACGTCAAGGCGGACAACGCCCAGCAGGCGGGCGCGATCGCCACGGTCATCGTCAACAACACGGCGGGCAGCCCCATCCCAATGGGCGGCACGAACCCCGCGGTCACGACCCCGGCCCTGATGATCACCCAGGACGCGGGCGCGGCCTGGCGGGCGGCGCTGGCCACCGAGACGCTGACGGTGAAGTTCCTGCGCGAGCCGAACCAGGATCGCGACGGCACGCTCGACAACGGCATCATCGCGCACGAGTGGGGTCACTACATCAGCAACCGCCTCGTCGGTAACGCCGCGGGCCTGAACAACAACCAGGGCCGCTCGATGGGCGAGGGCTGGGGCGACTTCCACGCCATGCTGATGCAGGTCCGCGAGAGCGACCGTAACAAGGCCGGCAACAACAACTGGCAGGGCGTCTACAGCACCGCGGGCTACGTCAGCAGCGGTGGCAAGAACCAGGGCTACTACTACGGCATCCGCCGCCTGCCCTACTCGACGGACCTGACCAAGAACGCCTACACGTTCAAGCACATCCAGAACTACACCCCGCTGCCGCTGGAGCTGAGCACGGCGAGCAACATCAACAACGCCGAGGTCCACAACAGCGGTGAGGTGTGGGCCACGATGCTGTGGGAGTGCTACGCGAGCCTGCTGAACGCGCACCCGTTCGCGGAGGCGCAGAACCGCATGAAGCAGTACCTGGTCGCCGCCTACAAGGCGACGCCCAACGCGCCGACCTTCACGGAAGCCCGTGACGCGGTGCTGGCCGTCGCCCTGGCGTCGGATCCGGCGGACTACCAGCGCTTCGTGGCGGCCTTCGCCAAGCGCGGCATCGGCTTCGGCGCCAAGTCGCCGGACCGCAACACGTTCGACCACATCGGCGTGACGGAGAGCTTCGCGTCGGGCGGCAACCTGGAGGTCACCTCCATCGCGCTGACCGACACCCGCGGCGGCTGCGACCAGGACGGCATCCTGGACATCGGCGAGCAGGGTGAGCTGAAGATCACCGTGCGCAACGTGGGCGGCACCGGGCTGAGCGCCTTCGCGGGCACCGTCAGCTCCAACAGCACCACGGCCACCCTGCAGTTCCCCAACGGGACCACGGTGAACGTGCCGGCGCTGTCGCGCGGCGCCGAGGCCACGGTCACCCTGCCGGTCAACGTCACCGCGACGTCCAACGCCATCGCGACCGCGGGCCTGAACATCACCTTCGACTCCCCCGAGATTCCCGCGGAGGCGAAGACGGTGTCGTTCGACGGTCGCGTCAACTACGACAACGTCCCGGTGGCCTCCAACACGGAGACCTTCGAATCCGGCCTGTCGTCCTGGACCAACTCCAAGGTCTTCTCGTCCTCGGGTGACTTCACGCTGGAGGGCACGACGGCCAACCGCTACGTGCACGCCAAGGACCCGTCCACCGCGGCGGCGATCTCCCTGACCAGCCCGTGGATCAAGATCGACCCGGCGCAGAACTTCGTCTTCAGCTTCAACGAGCGTCACTCCTTCGAGAACGACTCCGAGCCCGCCTTCTACGACGGCGCGGTGGTGGAGTTCACCATCGACGGCGTGGAGTGGCTGGACATCTACGAGACGTTCGGCCTGAACCCGGGCTACGCCGGCTACCTCGCGGTGGGCGGAGAGAACCCGCTCGAGGACCGCGCCGCGATGGTGGCGGTGAGCACGGGCTTCCCCGCGTTCCGCACGGTGACCGTGAACTTCGCCAAGCGGTTCGCGAACGCCGGCATTGAGAACGTCCGCTTCCGCTTCGTCGTCGGCGCCGACGTGGGCGTGGGCGGCTACGGCATCGACATCGACAACGTGAAGTTCCAGGGTGCCACCCCCGTGTTCCAGGCCCAGGCGGAGCAGCCGGCCTCCACGGGGACGTGCAACCTGCGCCCGGTGGCCAACGCCGGTCCGTCGCGCACGGTCGCCGAGGGCACCATCGTCAACGGCGTCTTCCAGCGCACCACCGTCACCCTCAACGGCACGGGCAGCTTCGATCCGGACGCCGCCCCGGGTGACACGCTGACCTACAACTGGACGCAGACGGGTGGCTACACGCCGGTCACGCTGACGGGCGCGAACACCGCGACCCCCAGCTTCGTGGCGGACGTGGACTACAACGACATCCTCGCCTTCCAGCTCGTCGTCACCGACCAGTCCGGCAAGACGAGCATCCCGAAGACGGTGGAGATCGGCATCGCCAACGTGAACCAGGACCCGGTCGCGGAAGCCTCCGCTCCGGCCACGGTGAACGAGGGTGACAAGGTGGTCCTCGACGCCTCGGCCTCCACGGATCCGGACACCGTCGACCAGGGCATCCTGGAGTTCGCCTGGACGCAGACGGGCGGCCCGGCCGTGACGCTGACCGGCGCCGAGACGGACACGGCTTCGTTCACCGCTCCGGAAGTGACGGCGGACACGCAGCTGACCTTCACGGTCACCGTCATCGACTCCTCGGGCGCGACCAGCTCCAAGGCCGTCGCCGTGACGGTGAAGAACGTCAACCATCCGCCGGTGGTGGACGCGGGCGCGGATCAGGAAGTCGCGGCCCGCGCGGAGGTGACGCTGTCCGGCACCGCCACCGACGCCGAGGGTGACGCCATCACCTACGCCTGGACCCAGGTGAGCGGCACGACGGTGACGCTGTCCGGCGCCGACACGGCCACCGCGAAGTTCACCGCCCCCAACGTGGCCGCGGACGAGGAGCTGTCGTTCCGCCTCACCGTGACGGCTGGCGGCGAGTCTGCCTCCGACCTGGTCAACGTGAAGGTCAGCGTGGACAACCGCGCCCCCACGGTGTCCGGCACCACCAGCACCGCGACCGAAGGCGACAAGGTGAGCATCACCACCAACGCCAAGGATCCGGACGGTGACGCGCTCACCTACGCGTGGACCCAGACGGGCGGCCCGTCCGTGAGCCTCACGGGCGCCAACACGGCCAAGCTGGAGTTCACCGCGCCGTCGGTGAAGTCCGACACGGACCTCACCTTCAGCCTCACGGTCACGGACACGCACGGTGCGTCCGCTGAGGCGACCTACACGGTGAAGGTGAAGAACAAGGGCGGCGGCTGCTCCTCCACGGGCGGCTCCGCTGGCGGCATGGCGCCGCTGATGGCGCTGTTCGCGGCGATGGCGCTGTCGCGCCGTCGCAAGGCGTAAGCTGCGCGCTTCATCCTGAAGTCCTGAAGTGACGGGGGCGGTCCTCACGTTGAGTGGGGGCCGCCCCTTCTTCATTTCCGGTGGAACGTCCCCGGCCCGGGGATGCGGTAGGCTCGCGCGCCTCATGGCACGCACGTTCCAGGTGGGAGACACCTTCACGCACGTCCGCCAGTGCGACCGGCTGCGGCCGGTGTATTACGCGGGCGCTTCCGGGGACTACAACCCCATCCACATCGACCCGGAGGTGGGCAGGCAGGCCGGCTTCAACGGCGTCATCCTCCAGGGACTCTGCACGCTGGGCTGGGCCGTGGAGGCCGTGGCCGTCTTCGTGGGCGACCCGGGCCGGGTGCGCCGCGTGAAGGTGCGCTTCTCCCGGCCGGTGCTGCCGGAGGACACCGTCACCTTCCAGGGCCGCGTCACCGCCGTCTCGGCGGACCGGCTCACCACGGAAGTCACCGCCACCAACCAGCGCGGCGAGCCCGTCCTCCGGGGCGCCGTCGTCGAAACCTCGCTCGGATAGCCATGGCCCTGGACCCCAAGTTCGTCGGCCGTGCGTACGGCCCCTTCACCTACGAAATCGGCCGGGAGAAGCTGCGCGAGTTCTCCCTCATCCTCGGCGGCTCCGTGCCCTCCGCGGGCACCTTCGGGGAGCCCCCGGAGCACGTGAGCCCCCTGCTCTACTCGCAGGAGGCGGCCCAGGCGGGCCCGTACGGGGACGTCATCGCCTTCCCCAGCTTCGCGGTGGTGTTCGCCATCCGCCCCTTCAGCGCCGCCATCGCGGATCCGGAGCTGGGCGTGGACCGCGTGCGGCTGGTGCACGGCGAGCAGGAGCTGGAGTTCCTGGGCGTGATGCGCCCCGGGGACGTGCTCACCACCACGGGCGAAATCACGGAGCTCTACCGCAAGGCCGGCATGGACTTCCTCGTCGTCACCACGCAGACGCTCAACGCGAAGGGCGAGCCCGTGGTGCGCGGCGTGTGGACGGCGGTCATCCGCCCCGCGTGACGCGAGAAGCCCGCGCGCCTACTCGCCGGGGGCGATGATGCCCTCGTCGAGCAGCTGCGCGAGGATGCGCGCGGTGTCCAGGCGCGACATGCCGGACAGCGCGAAGAGGTCGTCGAAGCTCACCGCGCCGTCAATCTGCGCCAGCACGAAGCCCGCGCGGTGATCCAGGTTGAGCCAGATGATGTCATCCGGCTGCAACCGCACGCGCGGCATGCGGTTCAGGTCCCCCAGCCGCGCCTCCAGCATGGCCACCAGGATGCGCTCGCTGCGGTCGCGCAGCGCCTCCACGCGCGGGTTCTCCGGCGCCAGGGACTGCGCCCGGCGCAGCAGTTCCACCGCGCCGGAGTGGTCATCCAGCGCGAGCAGGTCCTCCGCGCCGCGCAGCAGGCTCTCCACCTCCGAGCCCTCCGGCAGTCCGCCCGCCGGCGTGAAGGTGTCCGGCAGCCCGAACTCCTGCGTGCGGTGCGCCTCCGCGATGAGGTCCAACGCGTCGCCGCGCACGCCCGTGCCCTCGGGGAGGCTCACGGATTCACGCAGCGGGGCGGCCACGGGTCCCGGCGCGGCAGGGCCGGCCCAGGCGCCCCACTCCGCCTCCTGCTCCGGGCCCGCCAGGTTCCACCCGGTGTCCCCGCCGGGCTCGGCCGGGCCGTCCCGCCCCAGCAGCCGGCGCGCGCGGACGTTGGCCGGGTCCAGCTCCAGGGCCCGGACGAAGAGCTTCTCCGCTCCGGCCATGTCGCCACTCAGTCGCAGCAGCAACCCGGCTTCGACCAGCGCCTTGGCCCGGATCGCGTTCATGGGCTACCTCCCCGGCGTTCCACGCGAGCCCGCGGAGCGCAGGAGCGGCAGACTCTGGGCCAGGGCCTCGCAGGCCCGGGTGAGCGCGCCCACGTCCTCCGCGCCGCGCGCCTGCCGCGCATGGTCCAGGGCGGCCTCCGCGCGGGCGATGACGTCGGGTGACAGGCCTCCGGCGCCGGGCATCAGCCGCACGCGCGACAGCGCGTCCACCAGGTCGCGCGCCAGGGTGTCCAGCTCCACGCGCCTGGACTTCAGCTCCTCCGTGTTGCGCGCCGCCACCAGCCAGTCGCGCTGCTCGTCCATGATGCGGCGCAGCTCGTCCTCGGTGAGGCCGCTGGACGCGGTGACGGTGATGGACTGGCGCAGGCCCGTGTCACGGTCCCTCGCGGACACGGACACGATGCCCTCCGCGTTGATGTCGAACGTCACCTCAATCTCCACCTGCCCGCGCGGCGCCTCGCGCAGGCCGGTGAGGAGGAACTCGCCCAACAGCTCGTTGTGGTGCGCGAGCTCGTGCTCGCCCTGGAGCACCATGATCTTCACCGTGCGCTGGAAGTCCTTGGAGGTGGCGAACACCTCCGTGGCGGACGTGGGCACGGTGGTGTTGCGGGGAATCAGCCGCCGCACATAGCCGCCCGCGATGGCCACGCCCATGCTCTGCGGCGTGACGTCCAGCAGCAGCAATTCGCTCTCTTGCCCCACCAGCGCGTGCGCCTGGATGGCGGCGCCCAGGGCCACCACCTCCTCCGCGTGCACGCCCTTGCAGGGCTCGCGGCGGAAGTACTGGCGCACCTGCTCCACGATGCGGGGCATGCGTGACATGCCCCCCACGAGGATGACCTCCTTCAGGTCCGAGGGGCGCACCTTCGCCTCGCCCAGCACCTCCGAGGTGATGCCCACCAGGCGCTCGCCCAGGTCGTTGGTGAGCTCCTCCAGCTTCTCGCGGGTGAGCGTGGACTGCAGGTGCAGCGCGGCGCCTCCGCCCGGCGGCGTGCAGATGAAGGGCAGGTGCACCTGCGTCTCCTTCACCGACGACAGCTCCACCTTCGCCTTCTCCGCGGCGTCCTTCAGCCGCTGCAGCGCCATGCGGTCCTTGCGCAGGTCGATGCCGTGCTCCTTGGCGAAGCCGAACACCATCCACTCGAGGATGCGGAGGTCCCAGTCCTCGCCGCCGAGGAAGGTGTCACCGCCGGTGGCCACCACGTCGAAGATGCCGTTGTTGATCTCCAGCACGGACACGTCGAAGGTGCCGCCGCCCACGTCCAGCACGGCGACCTTCCCGTTCACCGTGCGCCCGAAGCCGTAGGCCAGAGCGGCGGCGGTGGGCTCGTTGATGATGCGCAGGACGTCCAGCCCCGCGATGCGGCCCGCGTCCTTGGTGGCCTGGCGCTGACCGTCGTTGAAGTAGGCCGGCACCGTGATGACGGCCTGGGTGACGGGCCGGCCGAAGTGCGCCTCCGCGTCCGCCTTCAGCTCCGCCAAAATCATGGCGCTGACCTCCGGCACGGCGAGGTCGCGGCCCGCCAGCCGGATGCGCACGTCGTCGTGCTGGCCGCCCACCACCTGGTACGTGAGCGCGCGCAGCGCGTCCTGCACCGGGTGCGAGGAGAACTTGCGGCCGATGAGGCGCTTGGCCGCGGACACCGTTTCCTGTGGATTGGTGATGGCCTGCCGCTTGGCGATGCCGCCCACCAGCCGCTTGCCGTTCTTCGACACCGCCACCACGGACGGCGTGAGCGGCTGTCCGGTGCGGTTCTTGATGATGATGGGCTGACCGTCCTGCACCGTGGCGACGAGGCTGTTCGTCGTCCCCAGGTCGATGCCGATCAGCGGTTCGGGCTCAGCAGCCATGGGGACGCATGCACCTCATCACGTGAACGTCCAGCGCAGCTTCTTGAGGCCAGCGCGAGCGTCGGCGTTGTCGGGGTCCAGGCGCACGACCTCCTCGAAGTGGTGCTTGGCCTGCTTCTTCTGTCCCGCCACCAGCAGCACCTGCGCCAGGAGCAGCTGGTAGTCCGCGCGTCCGGGCTTGAGCTCCACGGCGCGCTGCGCGAGCTTGAGCACCTCCTGCGCGTCCTGCGTCAGCTCCCGTCCCACGCGCGCCGCCTGGTAGGCCGCCTCCGGGTGGTCCCCGTTGAGCGACACGGCCAGCTTGTACGCCGCCTGCGCGCCCGCGAAGTCCCCGCTCATCTCCAGCTGCTGGCCCCGGTCCACCTCCGCCTGCGCGCGCGACAGGTCGTGCTTGCGGCGCGCCTCCATCAACAGCTGGGTGACCTCGCGGTTCTTCGGATCCAGGCTCAGCACGTGGTTGAAGTCCTGGTACGCGCGCTCGAAGTCCCCGCGCGCGGTGGCCGCCCTGCCCCGGGCGATGAGTTCCGTGAGCTTGTGGCTGCGCGCCATGTACGGGTGCCGGGCGAAGCGGGCCTGGCGCTCGGCGCGGCGGGCCTCGGACTCCGGATCCTCCGGGGGCGCGGCGGCGGGGGG
>NZ_RAWL01000018.1:0-42474 GCF_003668885.1 Corallococcus sp. AB049A
GCGCATCCCGCAACCCGCCGCCTCCGCCCACCCCGGGAGCGCCCGCGATGACCTTGCTCACCAGGGACGACAGGGTCTCCTGGAGCGTGGTGCGCACGGTCTCCCGCACCTGCTCGGACGCCACCATCTCGTCGATGGCCTTGCGAGGCAGGTGCACCGGCTTGCCCAGCAGCGTCGTCAGGGACGCGGCGACCTCGGCGGGGAGCCACGCGCCCAGCTTGATGTGGCTCGCCGCCCCGCGCGCGAGCAGGCGCGTTCGCAGGGGGACGCCCAGCCGGGCATGCCAGCCCGTCACCCGCTCGGGCGTCAGGGCCAGGTCGACCGCGGCGAGGACCCGGTCGGGGTCCACCCAGTCCGAGACCCGGGTGGCACAGAGCGTGTCAAAGGCGGTGTCCAGCTGTTCCAGGAGCGAGGCGTCGTCGAGTTTGGACATCGGAGCGTTCCTACTACGGAACGGCGCCGGACCACGCGGCGGTCCTCCGCTCGCCGCGGGCTAGAAGTTGGCCTGGTGGCAGAGGAAGTTGCCGTTCGTGAAGTAGAAGGCGCTTGAAATGGTGATGCTCTCCGGCACGGCGCAGAGACTCACGACGAGCTCCGCGCGCTCCCGGTTTTCGCCTGACACCGTGTAGCTGTTCCCCGGGGCCATGTGTGACAGACCATCCCGGGTCGACCCATCCACCATCACCCGGAAGAAGCCGTTCAGCTCCGACTTGAGCATCGGGAAGGGCCTGCTGGAATACGCGGAGAGGGCAATGTCCATGCGCTTGGGGGTCGCGCTCCCACAGGCTGCCGGGTCGGTGCTGACGCTCACCCGGCGAGCGTCGTAGAGGATGGGGCCGGTGGTGCCCAGCTGGTCCTTGTTCGGGAAGTTCTGGTAGTTGGCGCACGTGGGGTCAACGAGCGGCACGCAGATGCCGGTGGTGCAGTAGTGCGTGCCGTAGTCGCAGTTCGACTGTCCCTCGCCCGTACAGGGGACTCCGGAGTCACCGCGCACCTTGCAATGCCCCGACGCGGTATCGCAGCGCTGCCCTTCGGCGCACTCCGTGTCCGCCGTGCACTTCGGCGTGCAGACGGCATCCTGGATGGAGCACACGAGGTCGAAGGTGCTCCGCCCCTCGTTGCACAGGACATCCGTGGCGCACTTGCAGATCTGCCGCGAATCGGTGGCACTGAGCGCGTCGCACATCTTCGCCGAGTCCGGACAGTCCGCGGCGCTCATGCAGGTCTGGACACAGACCTTCGCCGTGGGATGGCAGATTTCCGAGGCAAGGCAGTCCGCGTCCTCCGTGCACCGCCCCGCGTCAACCCCCGCGTCGGCGCCCGCATCGAGCCCCCCGTCCGTGCCCGCGTCGATACCCGCATCGAGGCCTGCATCGATCCCCGCGTCGAGGCCTCCATCAGTAGAGCCCGCATCCACGACG
Source organism: Corallococcus sp. AB049A (assembly GCF_003668885.1). Lineage (NCBI taxonomy): Bacteria > Pseudomonadati > Myxococcota > Myxococcia > Myxococcales > Myxococcaceae > Corallococcus > Corallococcus sp. AB049A. Next base: position 1,422 of record NZ_RAWL01000018.1, read on the forward strand.
ACGTCCCCGCCGCCATCCACATCACTGTCGCCTTCACGGGTGGAGCAGCCCCCCATCACCACGCTGATCACGACGAACACCCAGAACCTCATGCCGCTTCTTCCCCCTGAATGGTGCGCCTGGCGACCGTAGCCCAGCATGACAAGCCCGGTCCGTCCGGGATAGGGTCCAGGCGAGCTGTCGGGCCGGCGAACCGCGAGTCATCCATGAGCGATTTCCCCTCGAAGCCCGATGCGTCGTCCCCTTCCCTGCCCACCCCTCCGGAGCGTCGCCGGGGCCGCGTGCTGCTGGCCGCCACCGCCGCGAGCGCGGCCTTCACGATGGTCGCGTGCGGCATCGGCATGACGACCAACCCCGGGCCGTGTGTCTATGACGGTGGACTGACTGACTGGGATTGCGACCCGTCCAATGGCACCGACAAGTTCCCGATAGACGCGGGCACCGACGCGGGGACGGACGCAGGCGTCATCCCGCAGCCTTGAGGCAACGTGCCCGGCATGACCACCGATACGCTCTTCGAGCTGGACCTGACGGACGGCCCCGCGCTGACGCTGCATGAGCGGGCGTCGGGCCACGTGGCGGAACGCTATCCGTGGGACTCGCTGGAGCCGTCGCGCTACCCGGCGGCGCTGCTGGAGCGGGCGCGGTACTCGTGGACGTTGCGGGCGCTCAACGAGTTTGGCAGCGCGACGGTGATGGGCCAGCTGGTCCAGGTGATGGGTGAGGCGCGCGTGCCCCTGGACCTGTGGAGCCTGGCGGCTCGCTTCCCCGCGGAGGAGATCCACCACGTGGAGCTCTGCGCGCGGATGGCCATGCGGCTGGGGGGCGGCACCCGGCTGTCCTATGCACCCGGGGCGTTCGCCGCGACCTTCGACCCGTCGCTCACCTGGCTCCAGCGGGCCAGTGAGCTCATCGTGCGCGTGTGCTGCGTGGGAGAGACGCTCTCCTTCGCGCTCCTGTCCGGCTGCCTCCGGGCGACGTCCCACCCGCTGACGCGCGCGGTGCTGACGACGCTGGTCCAGGAGGAGGCCCTGCACGGACGGCTGGGCTACCTGTACCTGGACTGGCTGGCCCCGGACCTGGACGCCGCGGAGAAGGACCGGCTGGGACGCGTGGCACGCGAGGCCCTGGATGCGCAGGCGCCCTTCTGGGAGAAGCTTCGCAGCACCACCAAGGACGGCGTCACGAGCGAGGGCTTCCTGCTGGAGCACGTGACGGAGCTGGGATGGATGGAGTCCCAGGACTACATCACGGTGAGCCAGGAGACCGCGGAGACGCAGGTGCGGGCACCGCTCCTTCGCCACGGCATCCGCGTGCCTTGAAATGTTGTCCACTCGCTGAGGAGTTCCCATGCACACCTCGCTGCGCTTCACGGTGGTCGGCCTCGTCGGACTCATGACGGCACTTCCGGCCGGGGCCGCCCCACCGCCGGCCGTCCGCATCCAGCCGGCTCGCATCGACGCGGTGTTCAAGGACTACAGCGGCCCGTCCACCCCGGGCTGCGCGCTCGGCATCTACCAGGACGGGCGGATCCTCTACTCCAAGGGCTACGGCGTGGCGGACCTGAACCAGGGCACGCCCATCACCTCCACGACGCTGTTCGACATCGGCTCGGTGTCCAAGCAGTTCACCGCCGCGAGCGTCGTGCTGCTGGCGCAGGAGGGAAAGCTCGCGCTGACGGATGACATCCGGAAGTACCTGCCGGAGCTCCCGGACTACGGGACGCCCATCACCGTCGACCACCTGCTCCACCATACGGGCGGGCTTCGCGACTACACGGACCTGCTCTTCCTTCAGGGCCACTACTACGAGGACGTCACGGACGACGACGAGGCCCTGGCTGTCATTGCCCGCCAGCGCGCGCTGCGGTTCAAGCCCGGGACGCGCTTTGAATACAGCAACAGTGGCTACTTCCTCGCGTCGCTCATCGTGAAGCGCGTCACGGGCAAGAGCCTGGCCGTGTTCGCGAAGGAGCGGCTCTTCCAGCCGCTGGGCATGGCACGGAGCCATCTGCGCGAGGACCACACCGCCGTCGTTCCCGGCCGCGCCACGGCCTATGCGCCCGCGGGCAACAAGGAGTACCGGCTGGACATGTCCAACTGGAACCAGCTCGGCGACGGACAGGTCCAGACCAGCGTCACCGAGCTGGTGAAATGGGAGGAGAACTTCTCCAGTGCCAAGGTAGGCGGACGCGCCCTCGTCGACGGGCTCCTGGAGCGAGGGACCCTGAGCTCGGGAGACAGGACGGGCTACGGCCGGGGCCTGTTCCTGGACACCTATCGCGGAGCGCAGCGCGTCCAGCACAGCGGAGCCTGGGGAGGCTATCGCGCCATGTTGATGCGCTTCCCCGTGCAACACGTCTCCATCGCCATCCTCTGCAACCGGGCGGACACCAGACCGGATCTCGCCGAGCGCGTGGCCGACCTGGTCCTGGGCAACGCCTTCCAGGCCACGGAGCAGGAAACGAAGGCCGCTGCGACTCGCGCGCCGGAGCCCGCGAGCGGGGACTTCGCCCGGTACGCCGGGACCTACTACGACGACGCCGCCCACCGCGTGCTGAACGTCCGCGTCCAGGACGGCAAGCTGGAGCTCGCGATGCCGGGACGCGCGCTCCCCCTCCGGCCGGCGGGCGCCGACCGCTTCGAGGTGGAGGGGGCGCCATTGGCGGTCGCCTTCGCGGGCGAGCAGATGACGCTCCTGCGCGGCCAGGAAATCCGGACGTCCTTCCAGCGGGTGCCGCCGGCCACTCCGCTCTCCGATGACGCCTGGAAGCAGCTGGTCGGGACGTACTTCAGCCCCGAGCTGGACACGACCTGGCGCATCGAGCTGAAGGATGGGAAGGCGGTGCTGAAGGGACGCGCCCTGGGAACGAATCCGCTGGTGGAGTCCTTCGCGGATGCGTTCAACACGCCCCACGGCCTGCTGCGCCTGACGCGCGATGGAACCCGCCAGGTGACGGGCTTCGTCTTCGGGGATGTGCGTTTCGAGCGGAAGTAGACTCCCCTCCCATGATCAAGCTCCACCAGTTCCATCCCTCCGGGAATTGCTACAAGGTCCGCCTCCTGCTCCATCAGCTCGCGATTCCGTTTGAAACGCGGGAGGTGGACCTCTCCGCGGGAGAGACGCGCACGCCGGAGTTCAAGGCGATGAACCCCATTGCCCGGACGCCCACCGTGGAGCTGGAGCCCGGCGTCTTCCTCGCCGAGTCCAACGCCATCCTCTGGTACTTCGCGGAAGGGACGCCGTTCCTCCCCACCGGCCGGCTGGAGCGGGCGCGGATGCTCCAGTGGATGTTCTTCGAGCAGTACAGCCACGAGCCCTACGTCGCCGTGGCCCGGGCGTGGCTGACCTTCTTCGGCATTCCCGCCGGCAAGGAGAAGGAGTTGGAGGAGCGCATCCAGAAGGGCTACGCCGCGCTCGACGTCATGGAGGGCGAATTGAGCAAGCGGCCCTTCTTCGCGGGCGAGCGCTACAGCCTCGCGGACATCGCGCTGTATGCATACACGCACGTGGCGGAGGAGGGCCGGTTCGACCTCGGCCGCTACCCCGCCATCCGCTCCTGGCTGGAGCGGGTGCAGGCCCAGCCCCGCCACCTGCGCATCACCGACCGCGTCAACGCGCCGTAGGCCCCGTCAGCCCTGGCTCGAAAGTGAGTGGATGGCCTCGAAGAGGACCGCGCGGAACTCGGGGTCGTCGTCCTCGTCGCAGGCCTCGCGGTGCGCCAGCAGCACCGGGAGCAACGAGGCGTCCTCCAGCGCCTGGGCCGCCTCCACTTCCAGCGTGGTGACCCCGGGTCCCTCCAGCGCGCGCCGCAGCGGTTCGAGGACGCGCGCGTCCTTGCGCAGGGCCAGCCCCAGCAGCGCCTCTCCGCGAATCTTGACGTGGGTCTCGGAGAGCCGGTCCATCAGCGCTTCGCGCAGCTCCGGCGTATCCACTTCGCGCGCCTGGGAGCCGAGCGTGAAGGTGGCCCACTCGCGGACGGTCTCGTCCGCGTCACGGGAGAGGTGGATCAAGGCCTGGAGCGCCTGGGCATCCCGGTGTTGCGCCAGCCCCATGACGACGCCGAACCGGACGTGGGCGTCCGGGTGTTCCTTCAGGGGAAGGAGCGCGGGCACCGCGCGCGGATCTCCCAGGTGGCCGAGGGCGGCGGCCATCGCCTCCAGCACGGCGGCGTCCTGCTCCTTCGCGAGCGCCGGCAGCAGCGCGTCCGTGAAGCGCGCGATGCGCTCCGGTGAGCGGTGCCGGAACTCCAGCTGCGCCAGGATGTTCGCGCCGCGTCCGCGCTCCTTCGGGGACGAAGACTGGAGCCAGGCGGCGGCCCGCTGGAAGACGTCCTCACCGCCGCGGTGGTGCAGCTGCCAGATGGCCCGCCACGCGTCCGGATCCTCCTCGCCGCCCTGGAGCGTGCGGGCGAAGAGCTCATCGGTGGAGAGGCCGGCCTCGGGCGGGGAATCCATTCCGGGGAGCCTAGCGTGGGCGTCGCCAGGGGCTGATGTCTCCAGACATCAGGCCCCCGACTCCAGTCATCAGGGACGGCCCCCTGCTTCGACGTAACTCCCTGGAATCAGGAAGGGCCCAGGGTCGCCAGGGCCAGGAACGAGTGGGCACACGGGGTGCAGTAGGGGTGGTCCGTCGCTGTACTCCACTTCCGAGGCCCCCCATGAAGCTGCGCTCCTCTTCGTTCTCCAAGCCCTCTTCGTTCGGCTCCAGCTCCTCCACCTCCCGCCCCCGCAGCGACAGCCTGCCGGCCAATCCCCAGACGGCGAAGCCGAAGCCGGTGGCCACGCCCGCGCAGCTGCAGGAGGGAAAGAACAACCTCAAGCCCGCCGACTACGGCGTGGTGGATCCGAAGCTCCAGGGCATCCGGACCCGCCGTGACAACGGCCAGTCCGGCGCGCAGTTCGCGGACTTCACGCAGGACGTGCGCAACTCCACCCACCGCCTCACGAGCAAGCCCGTGGGCAACCAGATGCTGAACGACATCAACGGCCACACCCAGGCCGTGAACCCCGGCGCCACGGGCACGCTGCGCCAGCCGCTGACGGCGATGGATGTCTACTCGGGCCGCAACTCGGCGCTGCCCAACTCGCACGTGCCGCGCAACGACGGCACGCTGTCCTCCACCCGCCCGGCGTACCGCTACGACGGCCAGCCCGGCGCCGGCACGGCCAGCGACGTGAAGTACAACGAGAACGGCGGCGGCCAGCGCTTCAACAGCCTGGGCCACGAGTCGGTCCACGCGTGGCGCGCGTCCAACGGCGTCCAGGTGAGCCCCCTGGCCGCCAGCAAGCACAGCGACGCGGACGTCTTCAAGCAGTACCCGTCGCACTCGGCCAACATGAAGGAGACCGTGGACGACCGCCTCCGCCTGCGCGAGGAGTTCGAGACCATTGGCCTGCGCCCCACGCCGCACACCCGGACGAACCCCACGGAGAACGCCATCCGCGCCGAGCATGGCCTGCCGGCCCGCCAGGACTACTCGGGCCTGAAGCCCGACGGGAAGAACAGCAACGACCTGGCCTTCAAGAACTACGACGAGGGCACCGACGCCCGGAACTTCTTCCAGAAGCTGTCCGGCCAGCCCTCGCCCTTCCAGAAGATCGTCGGCGACTTGGAGAAGTGATTCACCCCGGCCGCCATGGCCTCGATGGCCTGGACCTTGTCTTGGAACGCATCCCTCCCAGGTTCGAACTGGAACCATTGGAGGGAGACCATGAGTTACGAAATTCCAAGATTGGGCTGGTTGCCGGATCCGCTGGATCCCCGCGACCTGACAGTGCGTGCACCCGAGGTGCAGCGCTCGCTGTCCGCGGTCATGCCCCGGCTGTCACCCAAGGGGGCCGTGGGGGCGGAGGCAGCGGGCGCTACGCCGGTGGGCCCGCTGCGGGTGGACCTGCGCAAGTGGTGCTCGGCGGTGGAGAACCAGGGACAGGTTGGCTCCTGCACGGCGAACGCGGTGGTGGGCCTGTATGAGTATTTCCAACGCCGGACGACGGGCGAGAACATCGAGGCTTCGCGCTTCTTCCTCTACCGGGCGACCCGGCGGCTCCTGGGCTGGGAGGGCCGGGGCGACACGGGGGCCTTCATCCGCAGCACGATCCGCGCGTTGCGCCTCTTCGGTGTGCCGCCGGAGGAATACTGGCCCTACAAGGAGAGCGACTTCGACCGCGAGCCGCAGGCCTTCCAGTACGCCTTCGCCCAGAACTTCCGGGCCATCCAGTACTTCCGCCTGGAAGAGAAGATCGGGCACCTGAAGAGTGCGCTGGATGCGGGGCTGCCGTTCGCCTTCGGCTTCACCTGCTTCAGCTCGATGTTCACGCCCGCGGTGGAGGCAAGCGGGATCATCCCCTACCCGGCACCGCAGGACGCCGTGAAGGGAGGACATGCCGTCCTCGCGGTGGGCTACAGCGACTCCCACGTGCTCTTCAAGAACAGCTGGGGCGTGGACTGGGGGATGGACGGCTACGGCCTCATTCCGTGGACCTACTTCGACCGGGAGCGCCCCCTGGCGACGGACTGCTGGGCCCTGCTGGACGCCGCCATCATTCCGCCGGCGGAGGCGGCCCCGGAGGGCTTCGAGGAGGAGAAGCCGGGCAGGCACAGGGCGCGCCCGGTTCGTGCGGAGCGGACGCGGCCGCTCATCCAGGTGGTCCGCGGGAGTGATCCCCTCGCGGAGGTCCCCCTGCGCATCACGCCGTCCGGCGTGGAGGCGGCGCATGACGGCTTGCGGATGGGGCTTCGTTCGACCCGCGAGGATGTCTCGGTGCGGCTGCGCCGCGTGAGCATCACCCCGTCCTTCGACTTCACGTTGCTGAGGCAGGCGGCAGACGACCTCTACCTGGTCGGGCTCGCGTGGGACCTCTCGGCCCGGCCTCCGGCGCTCATCTCCTCGGCCGCGGAGACGATGAAGGGCGTCTTCCATGACGGAACCGGCAGGGAGATCCGCTTCGGGGATGGCGGCCTCCAGGTCTGGAAGGGAGCGCCTGTGATTGGCGCGCTCTACCTGAACCTCCTGCTCCTGGAGAGCGACAAGGGAGCGGAGGAGCTCTCCAAGGCGCTGCACGGCGTGGAGGGTCTCCTGAAGAAGAGCCGTCTGGGGACCGCCCTGGCCGGGCTGGAATCCGAGGCGGAGGCCGAGTCCCTGGTGGGGACGGAGGATGCCGCGCACCGATTGCTGGGCGAGGTGACGGCGACGCTTGGAAAGCACGGGCACGTCATCCCCTTCTTCCAGGGGGTGTTCGGTGCGGACTCCTTCCTCCAGGGGCAGACGGATGTCTACGACCAGCTCGGGGCGGTCATCGAGCTGGAGCGGATCCTCAAGGAGGAGCGCCGGAGCACCCCGAAGCCACGGCTCACGGCGCTCCAGCAATTGCAGATGACGCTCGCCGAGGAGCGCCAGCGTGGAGGCGGCAAGGTCACCGAGCCTCCCCAAGAGGAGGACCTCCCCTCGAAGACAGAGGAAGCGGCCGCTCCGAAGCGGCATCGAGGCCCCCACGCCTGACGTCAGCGCTCCATCGTGAGCGTGCGGGCGTCGTACAGGCGGATGAAGCCCTCCGCCGTGTCCGCGGAGCTGCCAAACCCTCCGCCCACCACCACGTGACGGGCGGAGGACGTATAGGCAAGGCTGCTGACCCAGGCCCCGTTGCCATACGGCGAGTCGATGTACGTGACGGACCCCCGGACCAGCTTCGACCTGTCGCCCATGTCCGCGAACCAGCCCCGGCCGTAGGTCTCGGTGCCGGGGAGCAGCTCGTGCCCGCCAAAGAGCAGCCTGGGGGCGGCGCCGGCGTTGGAGGCAAAGACGTACGTGTCGGCCACGCCCGGCCCCTCACCTGTCGGCGTCTGCGCGTTCCAAAGCACGTTCCCCTCGGGGTCCATCCACCAGGACATCACGCCTCCTGGCGGCGAGACGAGGTTGACGATGGAGATCATCTCACCCGTGTGGGCGAAGGACACCTGGACCCAGTTGACCTCCTTCGTCCACAGCACGACCCCAGCGGGGGTGAGCTTCTGGATGAAGTTCTTCACGAACACCGGGTTCGCGGGAGGGGGAGCCTCCCGGTTGAACGCGCTGCCCGCGACGTAGACGGAGCTCCCATCCGCCACGACTCCCAGGCCCAAGGAGTAGTTGAATTGCGCTTCACTGATGCTGGCGCTCCACAGCTCGACGCCCTCGCGCGACAGCGCGACGAGCTTCAGCGTCTGCGTGGCGTCACTGTTCACCTTCACACCCAGCACGTAGGTGTTACCGAGGCCGTCCGCCACCGTGCGCGCCGAGTAGATGTACTCCGAGGGCGTGTACGTCCACCGGATCCGCCCGTTGCTGTCGTACTGGGACACCAGACCGTCGTAGCGCACCAGTGAGATGTACCCGTCACTGGTGACGGCCATCTTGTAATCATTCATGGGCAACGACCAGCGCTCCTGTCCGGCGCTGTCCAGCGACGTCACGCCCAGGGCGTCCAGGACGACGATGGAGCCATTGGCCAGCGGCGCCACCGTCACGGGTGGGCGGCTCCGCCGCACCTCCCACTGATAGAGGGGCGTCCATGCCTCCAGGGCGACGGACTTCGACGCGTCCAGGCGGAGCAAACAGCCGTTGCGGGGCGCGCTGGCGCAGGCAGCGCCCCACGTCGGGAACCCTTCCGGACCGGCGTACAGGGTCACCTCTGCCTTGCGCACCGCCTGTCTGCACGGCTGGGTGCACGTGAAGGAGTCATCCCCCGCCATGACGCGGGTGCCCGGCGGCATGGAGGACACGTCCACCCACGCGAAGCCGGTGCCCTGGAGCTCCGTCTGCTCCACCGAAGGCGCCCCGGCCACCTTGAGGCGGGCGGAGTGCGTGCCCCCCAGGCGGGGCGCGAACCTCACGCGCACCTCGCACTCCATGCCCGCAGCCAGGTACTTCTCGCAGGTGCTGGAGGCCAGGCTGAAGGAGTCGGAGCCCTCGACGGACACCGACACCGACTCCACGTTGGCGGGCGAAGCGTTGCGCACCGTGAAGAGCTGCTCGGCGGAGGACTTCCCCGCCTCCCACTCCCCGAAGTCGAACGACTTCCGGTCGATGATGAGCGCGGCGGGCGCGGGCGCGGGCGCGGCGGGCTCGTCGGAGCACGCGGCGAGCAGAAGCACGAGGGCCAAAGACTTTCGGAGCATGAGAGGCGGACTTCTAGCCAAGCCCAGACAGCCTGACAAGCCACCCTCCGTCGCCCCGCGTCTGACATTGAGCCCCTACTTCGACGTGACCTCCTCGCGCAGGAGGAAGAGCTCCGCAAGGAGGTTGTCCACCGGGGCGAAGTCATCCGTGAGCAGCAGCGCCGGGCCCGCGGCCAGGTAGGCGTCGACCTCCGCGCGAGGCACCCTGCCCGTGCGCGGCTGCTCGATGCCCGCGCCGCGCAGCACCTCCGGCAGCCGCTCCAGGTCCAGGGGCTTCATCGAGCCCGCGACGATGTAGACGTTCTGGCCCTTCGATCCGGCGCGGGCGTCATGGAGCAGTTCCACGTGCGGGAAGACGTCCTGCACCGTCCGGAAGGCCGAGCGCAGGAACGAGCCCCGGGGGATCTCGTCGATGACGGTCAGCAGGTAGATGCCGTCCGGCTTGAGCAGCGAGCGCACCAGCACGTCGTACTCGCGCGTCATCAGGTGGTAGGGCACCGACAGGTCGTTCACCGCGTCCTGGATGACGAGGTCATACGCGCCGCGCTCCGCCTGCTCCTGGAGGAACTGCCGCCCGTCCATGCTGTACGAGAGGATGTGCGTGTCCGGCTTCACGCCGAAGCGCTCCAGCGCCATGCGCGTGACGGCCGGATCAATCTCCACCACCTCCATCCGGGCCTGCGGGACGTAGTTCTCCACCCAGCGCGGCATCACGTAGCCGCCGCCCCCAATCAACAACATCCGGGGATGCCCGGTGCGCGCCGCCACCATCCGCACCAGCTCCGAGTGGATGTATTCGTGCGGATAGCCCAGGTACGACGGGTCCTTCAGGTCCACCAGCGTGTGCGTCAGGTGATCCAGCTGCAGGGCCAGCAGCCGCCGGCCCTCGTGCTCCACCTTGTGGACCTGGATGCAGAAGTAGTCCGTCTCCACCGTGCAGGGAGACGCGAACAGCCCCAGTGAGCCGAGGACGCCCGCCAGCGCGAGCGTGCCCGCGGTGGCGCCGAAGAAGCGGGGCTGCCGCCACACCTGGCCCACGTAGGCCGCCAGCGCCACCAGCCCCAGGCTGGCCCCCACGACCAGGGGGTAGACGCCCACCTTCGCGATGAGCCACCAGCCGGTGAGGAACGAACCCAGGAGCGCGCCCGCGGTGCTCCACGCGGACAGCCGGCCCACGGTGCGCCCCGCCTGCCCCACGTCCGCCAGCGCCAGCCGGAGCACCTGCGGCGACAGGGTCCCCAGGGCCGTCACCGGCAACAGGAACACGATGGCCGTGAGCGCGACGATGCGGGCCTGGAGCCCCATGCCCTCGAACGCGTCTCGCGCCTCCAGCCACCGGTGGATGGGCGGGATCAGCAGGCAGCTCGCGGCCGCCACCAGCAGGGAGGCGGCGAGCACGTCCGGGCGCGGCCACCGGTCCGCGAGATAGCCGCCCACGAGGTTGCCCAGGGCCATGCCCGCCAGCACCACGCCGATGATGGCCGTCCAGCTGAGCAGCGCGACGCCCACGGTGGGCGCGAGGATGCGGCTGGCCGCCAACTCGATGGCGAGCGTGCAGAAGCTGGCGCACGCCACCAGGAAGCACGCCAGCACGGGCCGGGTGCGCAGGTCCGCGCCCGTGGAACCCCACGCGAGGTCCGGTGGCGCCAATTCCTCCTCGCGCGCGGCAGGCGGAGTGGACGGCGCGGAGACGGAAGCCCTGGGCAGCGCGACCAGCGCGCAGAGCAGCAGCGCGCCGGAGACCGTGAGCACGATGGTGGGCACGGACAACCACGCCATCAGCACGAAGCCGGTGAGGAAGTTGCCGGCGAGGCTGCCCAGCGTGCCCAGCGCGTACAGCAGGCCCACGATGCGCCCCGCGTGCCGCAGCTCCGGCAACAGCAACCGCAGGGCGAGCGGCGTCAGCATGGCCAGCACGAAGCTGACGGGGAAGAACCCCAGGAAGCTGAGCAGGAAGGTGCGCGGCAGCACCGGGATGGGCCGCAGCCAGGTCCCCTCCCCCAACAGCGCCACCCACCCCAGCGGCAGCAGCGCGAGCACGGCCCCCAGCGCGGTGAGCGCCGCGAGCCACCGGAACGACACGCCCCGCTCCGACAACCGGCCTCCGGCGTAGCTGCCCAGGCTGATGCCCGCGAGCACCACGCCGATGATGCTCGTCCAGGTGTGAAGCGAGGCCCCGACGAAGGGCGCCAGGAGCCTGGCGGCCGTCAGCTCCAACACCAGGGTGGCGCAGCTGGTCACCCCCACGAGGAAGGCGGCGCGAAGCAGGTCCAGGCGGGACACGGAGGGGGTGCTCATGCGTGGCCGCGACAGTACCACCCTGCTGGCGAAGCCTCCCGGGGGGTACCAGCCGGGGCGGCGGTCGGACCGGTGAGCCTTGGTGCCCGGAGGTCACGCACGCAACGTCCTGGAGAACCGGAGGGGTGCATGACAGACACAGGCAGCAGCGGAAGATCGAGGAAGAGGTGGTGCGGGCCCCTGCTCGCCCTGGTCCTGGGAGCGACACCGCTGCTCGGAGGCGCGCAGCAGCAGGAGCAGGCTCGCGCCGAGCGCTCTGACTCCGAAGCCAAGATGGATCCCCAGGCCCAGCGCATCCTGCGCCAGATGAGCGACTTCCTGGCCGCGCAGCGGGAGTTCTCCGTCCGCACCGAGGGGACGCTCGATCAGGTGCTCGACTCGGGGCAGAAGGTCCAGCTGCAGCGCGCGGGCAGCGTGAAGCTGCAGCGGCCCAACCGGCTGCGCGTGGACCGCGCCGGAGACCTGGCCCGGCTGCACCTCTTCTACGACGGCCAGCGGCTCACCCTCCATGGTGAGGACTCCAACGCCTATGCGACGACGCCCGCGCCCTCGAACGTGGATGCCATGCTGGACATGGCGTCGCTGAAGCTCGGGCTGGACGCGCCCGCGGAGGACCTGCTCGTCAGCAACCCCTACGCCGCCCTCACCGAGGACGTGAAGTCCGGGAGCTACATCGGCAAATCCAAGGTGGACGGCGTGCCCGTGCACCACCTGGCGTTCCGCAACCGCGACGGCGTGGACTGGGAGTTGTGGGTCGAGGACGGCCCGCGGCCGCTGCCGCGCAAGTACGTCATCACCACGCGGGACATGCCGGGAGCGCCGCAGTACTCGGTGACGCTGTCCGAGTGGAACCTGTCGCCCCGGTTCACCCCGGAGCAGTTCCAGTTCACGCCCCCACGCGATGCGGTGCGCGTGTCGTTCCTCGCGCCGGACTCGCAGGGCGGTGAGCAGCAAGGAGGCTCGAAATGACGACGCATTCGCGCAGGCCCCGCCAGCGGGCGGCGGCGATATTGCTGGGGCTCTTCTTCATGGGAGAGCTGCTTCCGGAGGTGGCCCTGGCCCAGAACTACGGCACGTCGCGCCGGGTGGCGCGGCGCACCTCGCGACGCACGGCCACCCGTCATGACGCGTATTACGGCGGTGCGAGCACGACCGTGGTGGCGGAGCCGGTGGGTGCGCAAACCATCACGGCGCTGCCCGCGGGCTGCGTGGCGTCCACGGTGAGCGGCATCGCCTACCAGCAGTGCGGCGGCGTCCGCTACCGGCCCTACTACCAGGGGGACTCACTCGTCTACGTCGCCGAGTAGCCGGCCCGCGTGCGACTCCCTGAGGGAGGCAGGCCTCAGGGAGACAGGACCATGGGATTGGGACAGCGGGCCGCGGCGGGTGCGGCGCTCCTCGTGCTCCTGGGCGGAGCCGCGCCCCCGGCGCAGGACGGCATCGAGCTCAAGCGCTTCAAGGCGAGCGAGAAGAGCGACGCGATGTACGTCCTGCGCGCCACGGGCTGCCGCAAGGCGGGCGACACCTGCCGGCTCGAGCTGGGTGACGGGAAGCGCAAGGTGACGCTGCCCGGCGGCATGGCGTATGGGATTGAACCTGGAGCCCTGGACAGCTGGACCTCCGGTGAGGAGGAGCGGAGCGTCACCCTGGAGGGCGGATCGGGCTACGTCAAGGCGCTCTGAGCCCGCTCACAGGTGCGCGATGGGAACAGCGGCGCGTCCGCCCACCAGCACGGGGAGCTTCACGCTCAGGACGAAAGCCGTTTCAAACCCACGCCGGGGCAGGCCGTTGTCCGGGGCGTACAGGGGAATGCCCAGGCGCAGGCCCACCGAGCCGTAGACGAAGGAGAAATAGGGCGCGACATGGAGTCCCGTCGTGGCCGCGTACAACGGGCTCTCCGTTTCATGCATCACGCCCAGCTCCAATCCCAGCAGCAGGAAGTTGCCCTGGATGCCGGCGGCCAGCCGCGTATGCGAGTCCTCCATCCACTGCGCCTGACCGAACATGCCCAGGGCATGGATGTCGCTCGTGAAGTTGAGTGACGTCTCCAGGCCCAGCCCGATGCCTTGAGCCGAGCTGCTGTAGAGCGGGCCCACCATGAGCCAGGTCTCATCCTCAGGCAGCGAGGGATCGGCGTGGGCCACGGACGCGGTGAGGACGCACAGGAGGATCAGGGGGCGCATGGACATACCGTCCCCGGTAGCAACCGTCATGCCCGGAGCCACGTCCTCCGGAAGCCACGCCGTACCGTGTGCAGATGGATGCACGGTGTGCACCCGCTAGCACGCATGTCAGCCCGCGTCGTTGTCGCGCAGCACGGTGAGGAGATCCGCGAACTGCTGGAGCGTCTTCACCTGGGACGCCCCCAGGTAGTACCTCCGCTCGTAGTCCTCGATGATCGAGGGCGTGAGTGGCGCATCATGCAGATCCCACGTCAGGTTGTAGAGGGCATGGAGCTTCTCGATGTCGAAGGGCTCCTTGCCAGACGTGGCCCGGGCCGCCGCCACCTGCTCCCGCTCTGTTTTCTCGCGCTGCTCGCGCGCGTCGCGGAGTTGCTTCAAGGTGTCTTCAGCGGATGCCGGCATGTGCGTACTCCTTCGTTGAACGGGGCGGCGCCGAAGACGCGTCGAGGGCTCATGGGGCAACTGCATACCCAACGAGCCCTCTCACGGGAAGTGAAGCAGCGCCCACTCAGGGGACGGCGCTCACGTCCACGTCGATGACGCGGGGCTCCTCGGTGCTCGTCGTGCCGGTGACCGGGGGCATCCTGGCGGCCACCTTGAGCGTCAGCGCCCAGTCGCCCGTGGAGAGCCGCGAGGGCACGTACTTCCAGGACAGGTGCACGGGCCCCGTGGTCTCCCCCTCGGCCCACAGCGCTTCGCGGGCCCGCTGCTCAATCTGCGCCGTCGTCAGCCGCGTATGGAGCAGATGACCGGAACGGCCCAGGGCGGGCCAGCTGATGAGGGCGCGCTGGAAGCTGCCATCCGCGCCGTGCGAGACCACCGCGCGGTGGCCCTCCACGCGGATGCCATTGATGGCGCGCATCACGAAGGTCTTGTGGCGGTGGAGGGCGGGGGTTTCGAGGCCCGCGGGGTCCTCGCTCTGGGTGAACGACTTCACCTGCCGCACCGGCCCCAGCTCCGCCGTGGGGATGCCCCAGCGCTGCAGGCGGGCCAGGGCCTCCCGCTGCAGCAGCGCGGGCTCCTGCGGCGTCTCCGGGCCGCTGCCGGCCTTGTTCAGCACCAGCACCTGGCCTTCGGACGGGTCGCGCTCCAGCTTCCAGGACGTGGACTCCTGGTTCGCGCGGGAGCCCAGCGTCTCCGTCTGGGTGAAGGGCTCGGTCGTTCCCACCAGGCCGCGCTGCACCATGGCTTCACCGAACGCGGTGCTGGGGAGCAGCGTGGTGGGGAGGCTCCCGGTGGGAGGCGTGGCGATGGCCGTGGAGTCGATGATGAAGCCGAGGGTCGCGCGGGCGGACTGGGTGGTGACGGCGGCGGGCTCCATGAGGTCTCCGCTGTCACAGCCAGACACGGCGGCGAGCGGGAGGGCGGTCAGGAATCGGAAGAGCAGATGGGTCTTCATGGCGTTGGTTTCTTTCGGTTCGAGTTCGAGGGTGGCGACGGTCACTCGGGCAGCTTCTGGCCGCTGCTGGGGTCGCAGCCCCCCACGTAGAAGATGGTGGAGGCGATCTTGCGTCCGGTGCTCTTGCGGTCCCGCCAGCCACCGGCCTCGAACATCGCCACGCGCTGCGCCTTGGTCTCCCCGAAGACGATGGACACCGGGCAGTCGTCGTTGTCGGAGCCGTCGTCCCAGTCGTAGGCCGCGTCAATCCAGTTCTCGCCCGCGCCATCCCCGCGCGAGTTCGCCACGTAGCTCTTCACGTAGGTCTTCACGTGCTCGCCGCACGACGAGTCGCCGTGAAACGCATTCCACATGCTGAAGCCGCTGGTGGGCGTCACGAGCGCAGTCCGGTACCCGCCCTGCTTCCAGACCTGGTAGTCGCCGGACTGGCAGGCCTTCACGATGGCCATGTTCAGCTTGCCGTTGCCCAGGCTCATGTGGAGGTCCGTGATGGCTGAGCAGGAATCCGCGTTGGTCCCCATCACGAGCCAGCTGCGCAGGAGGGACTCGTTGTGGCCGCCGTGGGTGTGCACGAAGAGGACGTCCGCGTCGTCCACGCCGGCATTGGCCTGGGCGTCCTTCGCGTCGGCCAGGGGCCCCTTCGAGGGGTCGGTCCAGAGGTCCGTGCGCGCGCTCGAGTTGTTGAGGGTGCGCACGTCCGACCAGAGTCCGGAGCTCACGAGCGAGTTGAAGTAGTTCGCGAACTCCGCCGCCGTCTTCGTGTGCATGGAGTGCGATTCGGCACTGCACTGGCCCGCACCGCCGAAGTTGGCGATGCCGTAGACATGGGTTTCGTTCGCCAGCGCCGCCGCGGGCAGGAGCAGCGCGAGCGCCGCGCCCGTCCACTGTTGGGTCTGATTCCGGAGTCTCATGGTCCATCCTTTCCCCGTCTGGGGTGTGGGTCTGGGCCATCAACGAAATCCGGGCGGAATCTCCCTCACCCCCTCCGTGCGAATTTCAGAGGTTGCGCGCCAGCCGCTCCCGCGCCTTCACGATGGCCGCGGTGCGCGTCGTCACGTCCAGCTTCGCGAACACGTTGCGCAGATGCCACTTCGTGGTGGAGAGCGCCACGTTGGAGCGCTCGCTGATCTCCTGGTTGCTCAGGCCCTGGGCCAGCAGCTTGAGCATCTGGAGCTCCCTTTCGGTCAGCGGCTCCAGCGGCGCGCTGGGCAGGACCGCGAAGCCCGCGGGCTCGCTCCGGCCCAGGGACAGCAGGTCCTGGTACCGCTCCGTGTAGCGGGCCGGCAGCACGTGGCTCAGCTTGCGCTGCGTGGCCGCCGCGACGATGACCTCCTGCAGGCCCGGCGTCTCGTCGAACACGCCCCGGCTGAAGCCGAACCGGGGCACCAGCGCGAAGCCCCGGTTCACCGCCGCGAACGCCGCCGTGGGGTCCCCTGCCCTCCAGTGACACACGGCCAATGCGGCCAGCAGCGCCGTCTCCCGCGCCACGCAGCCCGCCTCGTGCGCGCTGGCCCTCAGCGTCTCCAACAGCCCGTGCGCCCGGTCGTGCCTCCCCTTCGCCATCAACACCCAGGCCTGCGCCACCCCCAGCTGCTCCCAGGTCTCGTCGTAGAAGCGCCGCTCGCTCCACTCGCCCCGGCGCATGCGCTCGCCCAGGTCGAACTCCCGCGCCACGACCTTCATCCGCGCGGGCGACTGCTCCACCATGGAGAGGCGGATCTTCTCCCCGCAGACGTGGGCCAGGAAGCGCGTCTGGTGCCCGCACTCGAGCACGCTGTGCAGGTAGTCCAACAGCTGCCACGCCTCCGCGTACTTCCCCCGGATGGCCTTGATGCGGGCCAGGACGAGGTAGGCCACCGCGAAGGTCTCGAACACCGCCGCCTGGGACAGGAGCGGCAGCACTTCGATGCAGAGGGCTTCGGCTTCGTCCAGGCGGTTCTGGTCGTAGCGGGTGTTGGCCAGCGCCGTCGCGGCGTTCACCCAGACCGGGTTTCGCCGTCCCCGGCTCGCGCGCTCGAAGGCCGCCTCGCACCGGTCCACCGCTTCCTTCATGTGGCCCTGCGCCCGGTCCGCCAGGACGATGAGCACGTCCGTGTAGCCCACCATGTAGGGATTGATTGGCCCCTGCAGCGTCTCGCGCGCCACCGACGCGAGCCTTCGCATCGCATCGAACCGGTTCTGCCGCAGCGCCTGGTACGCCTTCGCCGCCAGCACCGCGCCCGCCATGAAGATGTCCGGATCCTCGTCCCCCGGAGACGCCTCCAGCTCGATGCCGGAGGCCGAGTCCGACAGCACGGCGTGCAGCAGCGCGAGCCGGGAGAGCTGCCGCGACAGGCGCTCGCGCTCCGGGGCGGGCGCCGCCGTCTGGAGCCGGCGCTGCGCGTCCTGCAGGGCCAGCGAGGCCGGCGCGAAGCCCCGGGACAGGATGAGGCACGCGATGCGCGCCACGCAGATGGCGGGCGACTGGAAGACCTCCTCCGCCGTCAGCTTCTCCGTCCACTGGAGCACCGAGGCAATCTCCCCCTCGCGCATCCACGCCTCCGCGCACCTCGCCACCAGCTCCAGGCACCAGCCCCGGTCCCCGGACGCGAACGCGTGCGTCAGGGCTTCGTCTGGCAGCGCGTGCTCGGCGAACCAGGCGCTGGCCGCGCGGTGCAGCCGGGGGATGCGGTCCCCGTACGTGCACGCCAGCTGGGTGCGCAGGAAGTCGAGGAACAGCGGGTGGTAGCGGTACCACGGGTCCTGCGTGTCCAGGGACTGGATGAACAGCTGCGCCCGCTCCAGCTCCGCCAGCAGCGCCGGCCCCCGCGTGATGCCCAGCAGCGCGTTGCACAGCTCCCCGTTGAGCCGGTCCACCACCGAGCTCAACACCAGGAACGCGTGCACCTCCTCCGTCTGCTCGCGCAGCACGACATCCGCCAGGTACCTCGCCACGTCGTGGTTGGAGCCCACCGCCTTGCGGAGCGCGTCGCTCACGCTGGCGTGCTCCCCCGCCGTCAGCAGGGCCAGCTTCACCCCGGCCACCCAGCCCTCCGTGCGCGCGCGCAGGTACTCCACGTCGTCAGGCTGGAGCACCGCGCCGCACAGGCGCCGCCCCAGTTCGTGGATGGCCTCCCCGTCCAGGCTCAGGTCGCGGCTGTCGAGCGTCACCAGTTGTTCGGTGAGCTTCAGCTTCGCCAGGTCCAGCTCGGGCGGGCTGCGCGAGGAGACGATCCAATGGACGTGCGGCGGGGCGTGGTCCAGCAGGTACGAGAAGGCCCGCACCAGCGCGCGCTCCCGCAGCACGTGGAAGTCGTCCAGTACCACCACCAGTTCGCGGCCCAGGTTCCACAGGCTGCGCAGCACCACCGTCGTCGCATGCTCCAACGGGAGCGCCACCTGCGCGTCCAGCGGGCTGGCGATGTACGCGTCGAACTCCGGGGCCGCGCGGCGGATGGCCCCGACGAGGTAGGAGAAGAAGCGCTCCGGCGCGTTGTCCCGCTCGTCGAGCGACAGCCACGCGAGCAGCCGGGAGCCGTGCACCTCGCGGCACCACTGCGTCAGCAGCGTCGTCTTCCCCGAGCCCAGCGGCGCCGTCACCAGCACGAGCGTGCCGGCGGCACCCCGGTCGATCTTCCGGAGCGCCGCACTCCTCGAGACGAGCACCGACGCCGTCCGCGGCGGCGCGAGCTTCGTCGGCAGCAGGTGCGAGAGCGGGTCGCCCATGGGCACGTCCCCTGTGACCGAGTGCAGCGCGAAGTAGACCACCGCGTCGTGCGCGGGAGAACCCGGGCCCTGACGTACCGAGCGTCAAACAGTGAACACCGCGACGCGTCACGAACGGAGGACACCGCGACGCATCCTCGCACCCGCAGTGCGTGGGCACCCCCCTCCCTTCGGAGGGGGCGATGTCGCAAGGCTCACTGGTAATCCCCAGTGCGCAGCTCTTACTCGCTCACCAGGAGATCCCCATGGTCCCGACCCCGCAAGTGGGCCCGAGCACGAACCGGTGGCGCACCCGAACCGGTCTGCTGTGCGCCGCCGTGTCGCTGTTCGCCTCCGCCCCCGCCGCCGCCCAGGCGCCCTCGTTCATTGAATTCGAGAGCGCGCACGTGCGCCCGCTGGCCCTGTCTCCGGACGGCACGAAGCTGTTCGCCGTCAACACGCCGGACAACCGCCTGGAGGTCTTCAACGTCACCAGCGCGGGGCTGTCCCTGGTGGCGGAGGTGCCGGTGGGCCTGGAGCCGGTGTCGGTCGCCGCGCGCAGCAACACCGAGGTCTGGGTGGTCAACCACCTGTCCGACAGCGTCAGCGTGGTGAGCGTGAGCGGCACGCCGCACGTGGTGCGCACGCTGCTGGTGGGTGACGAGCCGCGCGACATCGTGTTCGCCGGCGCCAACGGCAATGCCTTCATCACCACCGCGCACCGGGGCCAGCAGCGCACGGATCCGTCCATTGCCTCCGTGCCCGGCGCTGGAGACCCGCAGCTCACCACGCCGGGCGTGGGCCGAGCGGACGTCTGGGTCTTCAACCCCGCGTCCCTGGGGACGACGCTGGGCGGCACGCCCGTCCGCATCCTGACGCTCTTTGGCGACACGCCTCGCGGGCTGGCCGTCAGCCCGGACAGGAAGACGGTCTACGCGGCCATCGCCCAGTCCGGCAACCGCACGACGACCATCAACATGGACAGCGTGTGCAACGGCTTTGGCAAGGCGGGCGTGTGCCTGGTCCAGCCGGACACGTTCCCCTGGGGCAACAACCTGTTCGTGGGCGGCCTGCCCGGTCCGTCCACCAACGCCGACGGCGCCAGGGCCCCGGAGACGGGCCTCATCGTCAAATGGAACAGCGACCGCAGCCGGTGGGAGGACACGCTGGGCCGCAACTGGAACAACGGCGTGCGCTTCAACCTGCCGGACAAGGACGTCTTCGCCATCGACGCGGACGGCCTGCAGCAGAAGGCGTTCTACACGGGCGTGGGCACCACCGTGTTCAACCTGGCCACCAACCCCAGGACGGGCGCGGTGTACGCGACCAACAGCGACGCCAACAACCTCACCCGCTTCGAGGGCCCCGGCGCCTTCGGCGGCAGCACGGTGCAGGGCAACATCGCGAAGATGCGCATCACCGTCATCAAGGGGACGACGGTGTCGCCGCGCCACCTGAACAAGCACCTGGACTATTCAAAGCTGGCCGGCTCGCCCGGCTTTGACTCCACGGCGAAGAACCACAGCCTCTCCACGCCCACGGAGATGGCCGTCTCCAGTGACGGCACCAAGCTGTACGTGGCCGCGTTCAGCTCCAGCAAGGTGGGCGTCTTCGACACCGCGGCGCTGGAGGCGGACACGTTCAATCCCCGGACGGCGAGCGCCAACTACATCCCGGTGACGGGCGGCGGCCCCAGCGGCCTGGTGCTGGACGAGGCGCGCAACCGCCTCTACGTGATGACCCGCTTCGACAACGCGGTGAAGGTCATCGACCTGGCCACGAAGAGCCAGCTGGCCTCGGCCGCGCTCTACAACCCGGAGCCTGACTCCGTCGTGCAGGGCCGCCCGTTCCTCTACGACGCGAACTTCTCCTCGGCCAACGGCGAGGCCTCCTGCGCCAGCTGCCACGTCTTCGGCGACAAGGACGAGCTCGCCTGGGACCTGGGCAACCCGGATGACGCCGTCACCACCAACGCCATCGACAAGCGGCTCGCGAGCAGCCTGGAGATTGGCGCGTTCCGCCTGCTGACCGGCCACCCGAGCTCCGACGTCAACGGCACCGGCAACCAGAACTCCTTCCACCCCATGAAGGGGCCCATGACGACGCAGACGCTGCGCGGCATGTCCACGTCGGGCGCCATGCACTGGCGCGGGGACCGCTCCACGGGCTTCTTCGGCTCGGGGGCGTATGACGAGGCCCTGTCGTTCAAGAACTTCGTCGTCGCCTTCCCGGGGCTGCTCGGCCGCGCGGACCAGCCCACCGAGGCGGAGATGAACAAGTTCACGAACTTCCAGCTCCAGGTGCAGCTGCCGCCCAACCCCATCCGCAAGCTGGACAACTCGCTCACGTCCACGCAGGCCGCCGGCCGTGACTTCTACTTTGGCAGCCGCCGCGTGGACGGCCTGGCCATTGGCTCCAACACCGGCTTCAACTGCAATGGCTGCCACGCCATCGACGCGGCACAGGGCCACTTCGGCACGGACGGCCAGTCCAGCTTCGAGGGCATCAGCCAGATCATGAAGATCCCCCACGTGCGAAACATGTACACGAAGGTCGGCATGTTCGGCTTCCCGGACAACAGCTTCTTCCAGCACCCGGAATCCGGGCCCACGGGCGACCAGGTCCGCGGCTTCGGCTTCACGCACGACGGCGCGGTGGACACGCTGTTCCGCTTCTTCAGCGCCATCGTCTTCGCCAACAACAGCATCGGCGGGCCCCTGGTGGGCTTCCGCGGCGACACCGAGCGCCGGGAGGTGGAGTCCTACATGATGGCGGTGGACTCGGACCTGGCGCCCATCGTGGGCCAGCAGGTGACGCTCACGTCCACGAACGCCTCCGCCGTGGGGGCGCGCATCGACCTGTTGATTGCCCGGGCGAAGGCGCCGTTCGTGTCGAAGATCCTCGGCGGCTCCACCTACGAGGCCGACCTGGTGGCGAAGGCCGCCATCGGAACCCGCGTGAAGGGCTTCCTCTTCGACCGCGCGGCCGGCACCTGGAAGCCCGATGACGGCACCGCCAACCTCACCACCACGGCCCTGCGCGCGCTGGCGAACACGCTGGGCCAGGAGGTGACCTTCACCGCGGTGCCCCCGGGCTCCGGCACGCGCATCGCGCTCGACCGGAACCTGGACGGCAGGCTGGACGGTCAGTGACGCACTGATATTGGCCCCAGGTCCAATCCCAGACATCCCCCGAAAGGGGCAGTCGCAGGGGCGCGCTTGACGACGAGCGCGCCCCTGCTCTTTGCTCACGGCATGAAAGCTTGTCTCTCCACGCTCGTGAGTGCAGCTGTCATCCTCTCCTCCAGCCCCGGCCTCGCGCAGGAACGTGCGAACGACCTGCTCAACGGCAAGCCTCCGCCCACGGGCACCGGGATGCTGGTCGCCGGCAGCATCCTGACCGGTGTGGGGGCGGTCAACCTGCTCACCTCTCCCCTGTGTAAAACCAGCATGGTCCCCCGCGACACGCAGGACGTCTGCTTTGGCTCATCCCTGGCCATTGGCGGCGTCTTCGCGGCCGTGGGGCTCCCGCTCCTGTTCGTGGGCATCAGCCGCCACAACAACTACGTGGAATGGAAGCGGCAGAACCGCGCCGTCGCGTTGCTCACCGACGTGGGCGTCACGCCAACTCCCGGCGGGGCCGCGCTCACGTGGAACGCGTCATTCTGATCCGGAAGGTCCCGCGCTCCATCGTTCGACCATCAGGTCGATGAAGCGCCGCACCTTCGCGGGCAGGTAGCGTTTGCTCGGGTAGAGCGCCGTGATGGGAACGGACTCCGTCTCACAGGACGGCAGCAGCGCCTTGAGCCGCCCGCTCGCCAGGTCTTCGTCGACCAGGAACCCGGGCAGATAGGCGATGCCCAGTCCCGCGACGGCCGCGTCCCGGATGGCCTCCCCGCTGTCGAGCCGCAGGCGGCTTCGTCCCTCCACCTTCACCGGCGAGCCGCCCTTCTCCCGCAGACGCCAGTGCTGCCGCCGCGTCCGGCTGCTGAAGAACAGGCAGTCATGCGCCGCCAGGTCCTCCAGCGTGGCGGGTTCGCCGTGCGCCTGGAGATACGAGGGCGCGGCGCAGACGAACACCGGGTGCCGGGCGACAACGCGGGAGACCAGGCGCGTGTCGGGGCTGGAGGCGTTGATGCGCACGGCCAGGTCGTAGCCCTCCTCGATGATGTCCGTGACGCGATCCGTGAAGCTCACCTCCGCCTGGAGCTCGGGCCAGGTCCGCAGGTAGTCCCGCAGCAAGGGGAGGACCTGCCGTCTGCCGAAGGCGGCCGGCAGGGTGAGCCGCAGAACCCCCCGGGGCGTTCCCGCGCGCTGCCCCACGCTGGCTTCCGCGTCGTCCAGGGCCGAGACGACCTGGAGGCAGTGCTCGTGGAAGACCCGGCCCTCGTCGGTGAGGCTCAGCTGGCGCGTCGTGCGATTGAGCAGGCGCACCCCCAGGCGTGACTCCAGCCGCGTCAGCGCCTTGCCTGCCGCCGAGCGCGTCAGCCCGAGCGCCTGGCCACCGCTCACGAAGCTGCCCGCGTCCACGACGGCCATGAAGGCGAGGATTTCATCCAGATGGGCGCGCTTCATCGCTGGGGCGCCATTGTAGCGGCCGCATCGCTGGAGAGGCGAACGCCGTTCCCCAATGGGACCGGTATACGAGCCCGGCATTCACCCATCCACCCGGAGACCTTCCATGCCCGTGACCCTGCTCAACCCCGATGGACTCATGAAGCCCGACGTTTACCGGCAGGTGGCGATCGCCACCGGCTCGCGGCAGGTGCACATCGCGGGACAGGTCGCGTACGACGCGCAGGGACAGCTCGTCGCGCGGGGGGACCTGGCGGGACAGGTGGCGCAGGCCTACCGCAACGTCGCCATCGCCCTGGCGGCGGCGGGGGCGACGTTCAGTGACGTCGTCCGGCTGACCATCTACGTCGTCGACTGGAAGCATGAGCAGATGCCCGCCTTCCTCGCCGGCATCGAACAGGTCTCCCGGGAGCTGGGCATCGTGCCGGCGCCCGCATCGCTCATCGGGGTCTCCGTGCTCTTCGAGCCGGGCGTGCTCGTTGAAATCGAAGCCACCGCGGTCTTGAGCTGAGCCGCTTCGTTACCTCGACTGGACGCGGCGGCGCCGCCGCGACTTCTCCCGGCGGTGCGACGGCTTCGGGTGGGCCCTGGGGGCCTCGGGAGTCCGGGCGAGGTGGAGCATCTGGTAGAGGCTGAGCAGCATCATCGTCACCGCGCGGGACGCGTCCGGGGCGGCCGGCGCGTCCTTGGGGATGACGGGACGCCAGGACTCGTCCAGTTGGATCCGGAGGCGCAGGTGTCCTCCACGGATGCGCAGCCGGTGGAGCTTCGCGCCGGGAGGAAGACGCACCGCCTCCCGGGCCCGGTCCTCTGACAGCGTCGCGAGCTGGGGGTGCCGCTTCGCCTTCACGCGCAGCCGGGCCTCCAGGAACAGCGTGTCGTACTCCCTGATCTTGATGCGCCGGCGCGGCCCGTTGGGACCGGCCTTGCTGACCTTCACCCGGCGGCGCTCCACGGCGGTCAGCCGCAGGTGTGCCCCGTCCCTCAGCCGCGTCTCCAGCTGGAGCCACGGGTCCAGCTGATCCGGCGGCGCCGTCTTCTTGAAGGTCAGGGGGAACGTGCTCGAACCGGGCCCCTTGTCGCGGGGATGGGGACGGATCCGCAGGCGGATGGGAGCCCCCGGCACAAGGTCTTCCCTCAGGCGCCGGAGCACCCGGACGACCAGCTCCGAGCGCCGGCGCGGGTCGTCGCCAGGGTGGCCGTCCGCATGGAAGCGGAAGCTTCGGAGCTCGTAGCGCAGCCACAGCAGGATGGCCGACACGAGGAACACGCCCTTCGCGACGGTCGACCCGGCCCCCTCCAGGATGGTCCCGTAATAGAGGCCCAGGCCCACGCCCACCAGCGGGCCCAGGATCCACAGCACACGCCCGAGCCCCTGGAACCGCAGGGGCGAGGGAATCGCTTCCATGGCGTCCAGCACGCCCAACATGGGCGCTTCCACCACCAGGGCTTTCGACGTCGGGGCGATGACCTTCGCCGGTGCTGCGGCCATGCCGGGCGTCCTTCCAGAGGCGGCGTGTTCGGGAGCAGGCATGCTAGCCGATATGATCCCCGGGCCATGAGCCCCTCTCCTGCCCAGGGCCGTGGCGCTCATCGGCGCGTTCATCTACGGGGAGCTGGGCCAGCGCATCCCCAAGGCAGGGGGCAGCTATGTCTATCTGCGCGATGCCTTCGGCCCGCTGCCCGCGTTCCTCAATGCGTGGAGGTTGATGCTGATGATGAGTGCGCCCTGAATCAGGGGCGTGTATGGGAAGCCCCGGGGAAATCCCGTAGCCAGGCAGCCACCGCAATGTGCAACGCGGCCAGATCGCAATCGTCCGCACTCACAGGAACTACACGTTTTGCTCGTTTTGATTTGCAGTTAGAACGAGCGCGGTGTTAGTAAGGCATTGGCTCCGGCCAACCCCCGTACAAACAACTCAGGAGAAGTCCATGACGAGGAACGTGAAGCGTTTCCTGGCTGCCTCCCTTTTGTCCCTCGCGCCGTCGGCTGCCTTTGCCGGCCCGGCCGACCTCGGGTTCCCCGACTTCCTTTCCCAGCGCACGGAATATGTCAGCGTGCGCGAGGGCGCGTTCGAGATTGCCCAGGTGAAGGGCGGTGCGTCGATTGGCGCGGCGCTGGAGAACTTCTTCGTCACCAACCAGAGCGGTGCCACCGTCTCGCTGGGCCTCCAGATCCTGAATGGCACGTTCAACGGCGTGTTCTCGCCCTACCCCGTGCCCACCGCCAACCTGGGCGGGTTCCAGGTGAGCGCCCCCGCTCCCATGCCGTCGTTCTCCCAGCAGTACTACTGGACGGTCGACCCGGCGAACCCGGCCGGCGCGAAGACGTGTGTCTGGCGCGTGGACATCGCGGACAGTGCCGGGAGCTGCACCGCGACGGTCTATTACGGCACCTACGGCGGCGCCGTCTGTACGGTCGATGCGGCCAACTCCTTCATCGACATCAACACCTGCCAGGCGCAGATCGTCACCATCATGCAGTGAGTTGAGCCTCACGCTGCCCGGGGCCTTCTCCATGAGGCCCCGGGCGGTACGAGCCGTTCAGCGGCGGGCGAACATGCGTCCCAACCATCCATCTCGCGCCGCGATGCAGGCCCGGGCCAGGCCGGATTGCGGAGCGATGTCATAGAAGCCGTGGAAGGCCCCGCCCCAGACGTGCAGCTCGCATTCACCGCCCGCGGCCAGGATGCCGCGCGCATAGGCCATGGCTTCATCCCGGAACGTCTCCGCGGCCGCCACGTCGATGAAGGTCGGCGGCAGCCCCCGCAGGTCCGTGGCGCGCGCGGGCGCGGAATAGACAGACACGTCCGGGCCGCCCTGACGGTCGCCCAGCACGGCCCGCCAGGCCGTCAGGTTGCTCACCCGGTCCCAGACACCCACGCCTTCGTACCGGCGCGCGGACTCCGTGTCGTTGCGGTCGTCCAGCATGGGGCATTGCAGCAGCTGTCCCGCCAGCCGGGGGCCCTTCCGATCCCTCGCGAGGAGCGTGGTCCCCGCCGCGAGCCCGCCACCGCCGCTGCCTCCGAAGATGACGAGCCGGTCCGGGTCGAAGCGCAGGGCTCCGGCGTTCGCCGCCATCCACGCCAGCCCCGCGTAGCAGTCCTCCACCAGCGTGGGCGCGGGATGCTCCGGTGCCAGCCGGTACTCGACGCTCACACAGACCGCGTCATGCCGGAGCGCCCACTCCACCAGCGGCTTCGCGCCCGCGAAGCGGGTGCCCATCACCATGCCGCCGCCATGGATGTGATAGACGGCCGGGCCCGGCGTCGAGTGGTCCTTGCGGGTGATGACCGAGACCGTGATTTCCGCGCCCTGATACCCCGGGATGACGTGGTCGACGCAGTGGACCTCCGCGTCGCCAATCAGGTCCTCCCGGGTCACCCGGCTCAGCGTCCGGAAGTGCTCCAGCTGCGCCAGCGTCATGCGCACGGGCACGTACCCCGCCAGGGCTGGCAGGAGGGCGGCCAGCTGGGGGTCGAAGTCGGCGGATGCATTGGGAGGGTTCATCCCTCCGTCAATACCACTTGCGGGTGAGGGACACGCGCTCACCCCGGACCTATGGGTGACGGACATCCACGCCCGACCGGCGGAGGTCCCGTCCGATGAATCTCAACACCCGCGAGCTCCTGGTCCGCGACGATGTCATCGCGGCGCTCAACAGCTCGCTGTCACTCCCCCAGGTTCTCGAAGCCGCGCGGGCGTCGCTGCTCGAATTCGTTCAGGCCGACGCCATGGCCCTGTGCCTGATGCACGTCGAGCCTTTCGATTTCCAGTGGCTCGTCCCCGGCTCGCCCATCTCCATCCTGGATGAGTACGCCGTTCACGCCGAGCATGACTTCCTCCGGCCCGCCATCATTGCCCGGCCCAACGTGGTCATCCGCGATACGCAGCTGCTCACCCGCCCGCAGTTCGAACGCACCCGCATCTACCAGCGCAGCCTGGAGCTGGACCTTCCGCTGGAACACATCATGGCCGTCCAGCTCCCCATCCGCTCCGGCCTCGTCGGGGCGCTGGCGTTCTACCGGCATGAGCCGCACCCCTTCACCTCGCGGAGCACCACCGCCGTCGCCAGCCTCAACGCGCACCTGATGAACACGGTTCGCAACTGCCATGACGTCCAGGGCCTCATGGCGGGTGCCCACCTCATGGATGAGCTCCACCACGGTCCCGGCTCCGCCTACCTCGTCGTGGAGCCTCACGTCCGCGAGGTGTACCGCTCCAAGCACGCCGCGGCCCTCCTGGCCCGGTGGTTCAGCCCCTCGGACCTCCACTCCTCCGGGCTCCCGCGCGTCCTCCAGGAACAGCTGGAGGCGCTGGTGGCCATGGACGCGGACGCACGGCTGGGGAAGACGCTCTGGGTCTTCAACCATCCCGAGGCCAGCCGCACCTGCCGGTTCATCAAGCTGCCCATGGCGGATGGAGCCCGGCGGTGGGCGCTCGTGTTGAACGAGCTTCCGCGCTCCATCCCGCTCCCCCGGGAGATGGAGCGCCAGCTCACGCCTCGCCAGGTCACCATCGCGAGGCTCCTGCTCCGCAACCGCACCAACGAGCAGATCGCCGAGGAGCTCGGCCGCAAGCTCCTGACCGTGAAGACCCACGTGCGGGACATCTTCGACCGGCTGGGCATCGACAGCCGCGCGGACCTCCTCTTCCAGGCCGCGCGGCTGAACAGGCCTGTCTGACGGTCACTACCTCACCGGCTGGTGGCGCCGCTCTCACGGAAGATGCGCGGGTAGACGCTGCGGGCGACGCGGGCGGAGAAGAGGATGGCCTCCTGGTCCTCGGGGTCCGTCAGCGGCGCCAGGATCCGCTGCATCTCCGCCACGTGGTCTCCGTCCAGCGCGCCGTGGCTGCGCAGGAACGTCACCGACTTGTGGATGTTGGGAATGGCGGCCACCGCCTTCAGCCGCTCCGCCCACACGCCGGCCCGCGTCCGCGACAGGTACTCCAGCGCGTACGCGGTCCCCAGCACCGCCGTCGGCACGCCCGCGAGCGACGTGAAGAAGTTCCACCCCGTATAGGCATCCACTGCGGGGCTGCGCTCCGCGGCCTCCACCTGCTCCTCCGGGACGCCCAGGTTCTTCAGGTCCGACAGCAGCCACCGGTCGTGGCCCTTCTCCTCCTCGCCCTTCTGGACCAGCAGCTCCGCCAGCTCCGGGTGCCGGCCCAGCCGCCTCAGCCGGTAGCCCCCTTCCGCGAGGATGGGCGTGCTCCACCGGGCGTAGTGGTACGTCTGGACGAGGTAGTGGATGTAGCCCTCCGCGTCGAGCGTGCCGTCGAGAAGGCGGCGGCCATCCGGCTGCGCGTCCACTGCCGCCACCAGCGCCCGCGCCTCCTCATCCAGCCGCGCCAGCCAATGCGTTTCCGTCTGTGTTTGCACGTACGTCTCCTGTCCGGGGCCTTCCGGGCTCCCGGCTGCTGCGTGTTGAAGGTGAAGGGAAGAGGCCGCCCCGGGACTCAGGCGGCGGAGTTCACGGCGTGCTCCAGCACGTCGAAGCGCGCCAGGGACTCCGCCGGGATTTCATCCAGCGACATGACGAGCGGCAGCGTGAACCACCGGAAGTACGCGTCGTAGAGCGGCTCCGCGATGAAGCGCGCCCCCATGGTCCTGGCGAAGAGCGAGGGCGACCGGGGCAGCCGCAGCTCATCCAAGAGCCCCCGCGCGGCCTTCGCTCGCTCCTCCTGCGTGTAGAACGGGCTGCGGGGAGGGACCGGGGCCTGCCACGGGTCGGGCACGTTCACGCGCCAGTGCGGGCTCACCCATCCCCGGTGGGCCGCCACCTGCCACGACAGCAGCGCGTCCTCGGGCGAGTCCGTCTCCAGGTTCGCGGAGGCAATCCAGTGCGTCACCCCGCGCCGCCGGCTCTCCGTGTACATGGCCGCCAGCAGCCAGGTGACGGCCTCCGTGCGCCGCCACTTCGGCAGCACGCAGAAGCGCGAGGGCTCCGCGAACACCCTCCCCGGCTGGAGCATGCCGGAGAGGTCCACGCGCTGCTCCATCTCCAGGCCCAGCCTCACGCCCAGGTTCGCCGCCACCTCCGCGTTGGGCAGCGCCACCCGCATCGCCGCCACGGCCTCCGAGCCCGCGTAGACGAGCAGGTGCACCGTGGTGTCGAGCGTGTCGATGGGGGTCATCTCCCGCCGCGCGACCGCCGACTGCTCGGACAGCAGGCCCATCTCGCCGCCAAAGACAGCCCAGCGGATGCGGGCCGCGTCATCGAACTCCCGCTGCGTGGTGGCGACACGCCAGCGCCAGTGAATGCACGTCATGGGTCCTCTCCCGGGGCCGGCTTCGCGCCGCTCCCACACCTCTTCTTTCGGGGCCGAGGGGCCGAGTTCGAGCGTGTTTCGGCTACGCTCGGGGGTGCGCGGCCAAGAAGCCTGGGGCCCTGACCGCGCCAGGACGGGGACATCGAGGATGAGCGCGGCCGTCGCGGGAGTGTGTCTGCTGGTGGAGCTGATGCTGGGCGTGGCGCTGCTCGTGGGCGCCTTCTTCACGCTGGCCTTCAGCAGCGAGGCATACCGGAACTCGGCCACGCCGCTGCATCAGGCGCTCAACGCGCTGACCTTCGTGCTCGCGGTGCTGCCGCTCGTCCTCACCCTCTGGGTCGGCTGGCGGCGCTTTTTGTCGGACCGTCCGTTCGACCCGGTGCCGCTGGGGATGGGGCTCCCCCTGGTGGCGCTGGGGGTGTGCGCCGTCGCCGGCTACCTGGCCCTCCTGGGCGGCGAGCTGGCGACGTCGAGCCATCGCCGGGAACAGGAGCGGGCCGCGCGGCTCGCGCTGCGTGCCGAGGTCGAAGGGGGCGCCGTGCACAAGGCCTGTGACCTGGTGGCCGCGGATCCGCGCGCTTCGGCGGAGGACATGCGCCGGTGCCGGGAGTTCATCGAGTCCCGCCCCGACGTCGCGGCCCGCTGGGCGGAGCTCACGAAGTTCACCGACCCGCGAGGTGGCTTCAATACCTGGCACCTGGCCCAGGTGGGGCTCGCGCCGGACTGGGCCTGGGGCGCGACGGTGCCGGTCATCCGGCATGACCAGGCGTGGTTCCTCCGCACGTTCCATGAGACCTGGCTGGCCCGGACGCAGGACCTGCCGTCCATGGACGACATGGGCCAGCTGCAGCTGGCGCTCCAGACCAGCACCCGCTTCCGGGGCTGGGACGCCCACGCCGTGGAGACGCTGCGCACGCAGGTGCTGCCCTCGCTGGTGGCCTGGCTGGATGCGCGGGAGCCGCGCCTGCGCGCCCTTCCGGACGTGGACACCTGGGTGCTGGGCGCCGTGCGTGAACGCATCCAGAGCCTGCTGACGAAGCCCGACGAAGGCGTGGAGCCACTGCCCCCGCTGCCAGGAACGCCGTCCGCGAGCGACATCGGCCTGGTGCGGATGGACGACACGGGCGCGCTGGACCTGTGGCTGCGCGCGTCGCCCACCTCGGGCAACATCGGGGATGTCTACCTACACCGCGCTTCGTACGACAGTGATTACGAGCGATGGCGGAAGTACGTGGGAGACCTGCGCCCCGGGCAGCCGCGCTTCCTCCCCGCGCCCTGAGCGCGGCGGGGCCGGTCAGCGCGGCTTCTGGGCCAGCAGCTCGCGCATGCTCGTTGGCTCACGCCCGAGCAGCTGTTTCAGCGTGGGGTCGACGGCCGCGAACTCGCCCGCGTGGCTTGCGCGGTAGAGGCCCAGGAAGATGGCGATCCGGGCCGCGGGCAGGCCGGCCGCTTCGAGCTTCGCGCGCACCTGCGCCTCCGGCACGGTGGCGTAACGGATGGGACGTCCGAGGACGCCCGACGCGAGGTCGCACAGGCCTGCGAAGTCGAGCGCCTGCGACGCCGTGAGCGGCGGGGTCGGCCCGTTGAACCGCCCCTCCTCCGCCAGGATGACCGAGGCCGCTTCCGCGAGGTCGGCGTGCCCGGTCCAGGAGACCTTTCCGTTCGCGGGCGCCTCGAACACGCCGGTCTTCATGGCCTGCTCCAGCTGGAGCAGCGCGGCCGACGCATAGAAGCCATTGCGAAGCGCGGTCCACGCCAGGCCGGACGCCTCCAGCATCCGCTCCGTCGCCGCGTGGTCCAGCATCGGGGGGAACACCGACGTGGGGCTCGCCGCCATGTGGCTCGTGTAGACGATGCGCCGCGCGCCGGCGGACTTCGCGGCGTCGATGGCGGCGCGATGCTGGGCGAGCGGATCCCCGCCGTAGGCCGAAGCGTTCGAGGAGACGATCAGCACCTGGGACGCCCCCTCGAAGGCCTGCGCGAGCCCCTGCGGCCGCGCGAAGTCCCCCGCCCGCACCCGGACGCCCCGGGCCGCGAGGTCCTGGGCCTTCTCCGGGTCCCGGACGCTGACGGCGACCCGGTCCACCGGGACGCGGGTGAGGAGCTGCTCCACGATGAGACGGCCGAGCTGCCCCGTGGCCCCAGTCACGATGATCATTGAACGCCCCTTGTCGTTATCGGTGGAAACAGCGTTCCGATACCGCCGATAACGTAGCGGTCGTTGTCGCCGATATCAAGTGGTCGTTATCGATGTTCCGGAATCGGCGTGCTAAGTCGCTCCCATGCCGGACCGACAGAAGCCCACCGCCGAGGACGCCGAGGGCCCTGATACGCGCGCGCGAATCATCGCGGCCGCCGCGGAGCTCATCGCCTCGGGAGGCTCCGACGCCGCGACCACCCGCGCCGTGGCCACCGCCGCCGGGGTGCAGGCACCGACGATCTACCGGCTCTTCGGCGACAAGCGCGGCCTGATGTCCGCCGTCGTCGAGCACGCGATGACGAGCTACGTGGCGAAGAAGGCCGCGCGCAAGGCGCACCCGGATCCGATCCAGGAGCTGCGGATCGGCTGGGACTCGCACGTCGCGTTCGGGCTCGGCAACCCCGGGCTGTTCGCGCTCATGTGCAGCGACCTGGAGCCCCCCACGGAGTCCTCGGTGATCGGCACCGGGAACGACCTCCTGCGGCGCCGCATCCGGAACATCGCGCTCGCGGGCCGGCTGAAGGTCAGCGAGGAGCGGGCGCTGGGCCTGGTAGCGGCGATGGCCAACGGGGCCGTGCTCACGCTGCTGCGCCAGCCCGAAGGGCAACGCGACCGCGGACTGTCGGACGCCGCGCGCGAGGCGGTCATCGCGGCGATCACCAGCGATGCGGCGCCTCAGGCGAACACGGAGGTCCGTTCCGCGGCCACCACGCTGCGGGCGTCTTTGGATCGACTCACGGTCCTGAGCCAGGGCGAGAGCGCGCTGCTGAATGAATGGCTGGCGCGCATCACGGACGCGGACTGACCGGGTGTAACGCCCATGGGTCATCCCCCGCCCATCTGCCGGGGCCCGATGCCATGTGTTAGGCATTGCGCCCGAGAGGGGAACCCCATGAACAACAGACGCAACGACTGGCTGGCCATTGGAATGGCCTGCCTGCTGCAAGCCTGCACGCCGTCACCGGAGGAGTCTCAGCCTCCGGAGGATTCGGCCTTCCGGCAGCAATCCCAGGCGGCCTCCACGATGACGGGCTCGCTGGCGAAGGTCCGGGCGCAGATTCCGCACACGCGCCTGCTGGATGGGCGGGTGCTGGTGGCGGGCGGCATGGAGTTCAACGACATCTTCCTTCCGCAGGGCAAGCCGTACCACGCCACCGCCGAGCTGTACGACCCGAAGACGGGCACCTGGTCCTTCACGGGCAGCATGAACCAGATTCGCGACCTGGCCACGGCCGAGCGACTGGCGAATGGCCAGGTGCTGGTGGCGGGCGGACATGAGAACAACACCGTCCAGACCCGCACCGTGCACGCGACCGCCGAGCTCTTCGACCCCGCCACCGGGACCTGGTCGTACACGGGGAGCATGGCCTGGCCCCGTTACAAGGCCGTCAGCGTGGTGCTCGGGGATGGGCGGGTGCTGGTGGCGGGCGGCGTGAACCTCCAGTCCACCACCGACATGCTCACCGCGGAGGTCTACAGCCCCGCCACGGGCAGCTGGACCTCGACAGGGGCCCTGGGTGCGAAGGTCCAGCGGCTCGCGCTGCTCCCGGATGGCCGCGTCCTGGGTGTGGCCGCGGGAGTGAACGCGCAGGTCTACACGCCGGCCACGAACGCATGGACGAGCCTGGGAGCCCTGCCCACGGGCCAGGGGACCGAGGCCGTGGTCGCGCTCGCGGATGGCCGGGTGCTCCTCGCGGGAGGTTCGGGTGGGACGGTGCAGAAGTCCTCCCTCTTCGACCCCACGACGAACACCTTCACGGCCACCGGCTCCATGGTCACGGGGCGCGTCAATCCGGGCGCCGTGCGCCTGCCCGATGGAACGGTGCTGGTTTCCGGCGGCACCTCCAGCGGCACCGGAATCCTCTCCACCGTCGAGCGCTACACGCCAGCCACGGGGACCTGGTCCGCCGACGCTCCCATGCTCGCGATCCGTGTCACTCACGGGTCGGTCGTCCTGGACAGCGGGGCCGTCCTGATGTCGAGCGGCTCGGGTGTCAGCAGCGGCTACTCGAACCAGATCAAGTCCTGCGAGCGCTACGTCTCCTCCTCCTGCGTCCCCACGTCGTGCACGAGCCAGGGCGCCGCGTGCGGCACCGTCTCGGACGGGTGCGGCGGGACGCTGTCGTGTGGCACGTGCGGCTCCGGCCTGACGTGCTCGGCGTCAAACGCGTGCGTGAGCGACGCGGCGCCTCCCACGGCCGCCCTCACCGCGCCCGGGACGGGCACGCCCCTGACGGGCACGGTGACGCTCCAGGCGGCCGCGTCCGACGACGTCGCGGTGACGCACGTGGAGTTCTTCGACGGCACGAAGTCGCTGGGCACGAGCAGCACCGCGCCCTACTCGGTGGCCTGGGACACGGTGGCGGCGGGCGATGGCAACCACACCCTGGTGGCCAGGGCCTACGACGCCGCGGGCAACACCGGCACGAGCACCGCGGTGACCGTGCAGGTGCTCAACACGCCGAGCGCGGGCGTGGCCGCCTACGACTCCGTCTACAAGGCGCCCCGCTGCACCGTGGCGGGCGCCTTCTGTGATTCCGGGACATTGTTGAATGGACGCGGCACCATCGTGGGCCCGGAGCTGAACGCGCCCAACACGCTGAATGACTCCTGCGCGGACGGCACCAACATGTGGCCCTCCGTGCCCGAGGCCATCCATGGCCTGCGCGTCGCGACGCTGGACGGTTCGCCCCTGGCGCCCGGGAAGGTCGTCACCATCCAGGTCAGCGCCTACGTCGGGATGCCGGCGCCGGCTCGCATCGAGCTCTACACCACCACGGATCTGGCCAACCCGGCCTGGAGCCTGATCTACAGGTTCGCGCCGAGCACCAACATGCTGCAGACCTTCAGCTTGAAGTACACGCTGCCCCCCGGTCCCATCCGCGCCATCCGGGCCCGCCTCAACTCCGACGGCCCGGCGGGTCCTTGCGGCTACGTGGGAGGCCAGGACGACCAGGACGACCTGATCTTCGCCACGCAGCCGTAGTGGCCGTGGGTGAACGGCCGCGCGAGCCATGACTCGCGCGGCCGTGCGCACCCGCTACGGCATGGGACGCGAACCGGCGGACGGCGCCTCCGGGACCGCGGGCCAGCCGTTGGGCCAGGTGATGGCATCCACCAGCATCACCCGCGCCGTGTGGGCGCTGTTCCACGCGTGGTAGACCATCATGCTGTCTCCACTGGGGCCGGTGACCACGGAGTTGTGGCCGGGGCCCACCCAGCCGCCGCCCGTCTTGAGGATGGGGTTGCCCAGCTTCGTGTACGGCCCCAGCGGGCTCGTGGCGCGCGCCACGCCCACGGCGTAGGTGCTGTTGGCGTACGAGTTGCCGCTGTAGAAGAGGTAGTAGTAACCGCCCCGCGCGACGACCCACGGCGCCTCGACGACGCCGCCCTCCCAGGACAGCGTGTTGCTCATCAGCGTGCGGCGCGTGCCGGTGAGCGACAGGCCGTCCGCCGACAGCGCCTGCCCATAGATGGGCGTGGACTGCCCCACCGCGTTTCCGTCCGCCTTCCACACCAGGTACGGCACGCCCGCGGTGTCGTAGAAGAACGTGGCGTCAATCATCCCCATGCCCGCGTCATGCACCAGCGGATGGCCCAGGTCCGTGAAGGGCCCGAGCGCGCTGGTGGCCGTCGCCGCGCCGATGGACAGCTTCCCGTCCTGGTGGCGCGCGGTGAAGTACGCGATGTACCGGCCGCCCACCTTGTGGATCTCCGGCGCCCAGAAGTCGCCCGTGGCCCAGGTGGGCCGGCGCGTGGAGGGGAAGATGTTGCCCGCGGCCGACCAGGTGACCAGGTCCCTGGACGTGCGCAGCGGGAACGCGTTGGCCGCGCCACCCGACGTGCAGGCCGCGACGTACTGCGTGCCGTCGTGGATGACGCCCGGGTCCGCGCAGTCCACGGGCACCACGGGGTTCTGGTAGAGCCCGCCACAGCCCGTGTAGCGCAGCGAGATGCCGCACGCGTTGGTGCCGCTGAAGTACGGCGCCCAGTCGTTGGACAGCACCGTGTACGAATTGGGAGAGGCGTTCGTGCAGCCCCGGTCCCACGTCACGCGGCCGCCCACGTCGTCGTACTGGGCCGTGTGCCCCGACGGATGCAGCCACGCGGGGCCGTAGGTGACGCGCGTCGCGCAGGTGGTGGCGCCGGAACAGTCCGTGTCGAGCGCCATCACACAGGCATTGTTCCCGGTGAAGTACGGCTTCCAGCCGTTCGACAGCACGGCGTAGGAGTTGGTGCCTTCGTTGACGCAGCTGCCGTCCCAGGTCACCAGGCCGCTCGCGACGTCGAACTGCTCCGGGTGACCGGGGTGGATCCACCGGTCTCCGTAGGTGATGCGCGTGCTGCATGCGAGCGCGCCGCTGGACGTGCCCACCGGGGACTCATCCCCCGGGACGGCTTCGGAGCGCTCCTCACCACAACCCGCCGCGAACGCTCCGGCGAGGACAACTGCGAACAACGAACGGTTCTGCATCGATGGACCTCCGGGAAGGAGAAGAAGGGGCAAGCGGCTCAACGCACCTCGAGCTCGTAGATGCGCGTCGCCGGATCGCCGTTCTGGGACGGGGTGCTGATGTTGAGCTTGATGTAGCGGGCGGACGTGGCGGTGATGGCGTGGGTGGAGGTGCTGGCGGTGTTGCTGGTCACCGTCACCGGGGTGCTCCAGCTGGTGCCGTTGGTGGAGGTCTGGAGCGTGAAGGCCCGGGTGTTCCAGGTGGTGGACTCGCCGCCCGCGCCCGCGTGCTTGACGGTGAAGCTGCTGACCGTCTGCGCCGAGCCCAGGTCCACCTGCAGCCACGCGCCGGAGACCAGCGAGCAGAACTTGTCGGTGGTGCCGCCGGAGACGCTGCCGTTGACCGCCTTGGCGGGCGTCTCGCTGGTGTTGCAGGCGGTGGAGCCGGTGGCGGGCTTGTTGAGCGCCAGGTTGGCGTAGCCCGCGCCGACGGAGACCGTCTGCGTCTTCGTGGTGCTGGCGCCGCCGTTGTCCGTCACGGTCAGGCTGACGTTGTAGTTGCCGGCGCTGGCGTAGACGCGGCTGGGGTTGGTGGCGGTGGAGCCGCTGCCGTCGCCGAAGCTCCAGCTGCGCGAGGCGATGGTGCCGTCGCTGTCGGTGGACGTGTCGCTGAAGGTCGCGGTCAGGCCGCTCACGGTGACGCCGAAGTTGGCCACGGGCGGCGTGTTGCCGCTGACGGCGGTGTTGATGGCCGCCGCGTACTGCGCGCTCGTGCCCTGCGCCGAGCACGCCAGGATGTCGTCGTAGAGCCAGATGAAGCCGCCGTGGATGCCGGCGGAGCTCTTCCAGTTGCTCATCTTGCTCTGCACGGTGGCGGGGCTGTCACCGCTGGCGCAGCCGGAGCCATGGCGCGACCACAGGCCCGGGGTCACGGTCATGCCCATGGCGGTGTTCCAGCTGGCCGGGTTGTTGCCGGCGCCGCCGTCGTAGACCTGCAGGTAGATGCGGTCCACCGCGCTGCCCAGGTTGTCCCGGAGGTTCCGCCAGAAGGTCTGCTGGGTGTAGGGCGCGAAGGTGATCTTGTAGCCCAGGCCGATGAGCATCTGTCCGAACTGGGTGGTCGGCGCGAGCGAGTAGGCGCTCTCGTCGTCGAAGTTGACGGCGTCGGCGCCGGTGGCGGCCTTCAGCGCCTGGAAGTTGCGGTACAGGATGCTGTTCGTGCCGGTGCCGCAGACGAGCGTGCTGCCGCAGCCGGTGGCGGTGCCATTGACGAGCCGGGCCATGCGCTCGAAGTCCGGGACGCTCCAGGCGCCAATGGACACCTCGATGCGATTGACCGACGTCGGCGCGGTCTTGAGCGTGGCCAGCCGGGAGGGCCAGCCCGCATCGCCGATATAGGCGCCGTTCCTGACGACCGGGATGTCGTTGTAGACGAGGTCGCCGTTGTCCTCGATGTGGAAGCTCCAGAGCATCACGGTGGTGAAGCCCGAGCCGCGCAGGTCATTCATCACCGGGGTGCCGCCGGAATAGAACGGACCGCCGCCGTAGATGGCCGAGTCAGCGAACGCCGCCTGCGCGAAGGCGGCCAGCGCAAGGGCCAGGCAGGACCCGAGTGGCTTCGACTTCAGCATGGTGTGCTCCCGTGTCGTGGAGGGGACGCCACGGACAGTGGGAGCACGCAGGCCGGGATGTCAATACTATCGCGGAAAACTGGAATATTACGCGAGCAACATCGTCAGTTGCGGACCAGCGCCACGTCGTCCACCTGCAACCAGGTGTCGCCTGCGTTCGCCCAGGTTCCGGCGTACACCTCCACGCTGTGGTTCGCGCCGGAGTTGAACGTCACGGTCTGGAGCGTGTAGCCGCCCAGCGGCTGCGTCAGGTGCACCTCGTTGAGGATGGGGCCGGCGTTGAGCACGCGCGCGCCGAAGTAGCCGTCGTTCTGGTTGGAGGACGTCTTCACCCAGCCGGTCAGCGTGTAGACCGTGTTGGGCGTCACCGCGACCTCCTGCTTGAGGGCGTTCCACCCGGTGTTGTTGCGCACGAAGCCGTTGTTCGCGCCCGTGCGCGCGAAGCCCAGCCCCCGGTCCACGCCCCCGTTGCCCTGCACGTACCAGGGTGACGTGGCCGTGGAGGACGGCTGCTGTTCGAAGCCCCCCTGCGCCACCAGGTTCGCGCCCCGGGTGAGGCTCACGTCATCCAGCTGCGCCCACGTGTCGCCCGCGTCCGCCCACACGCCGCCGTACACCTCCACGATGGCGTTGGCGCCGGAGTTGAACGTGACGGTGCGCTCCGTCCAGGACGGCAGTGAGCCGTATTGCGTCTCCCCCAGGACGGGCCCGTTGCCCGCCGCGCGCGCGCCGAAAAAGCCCCGGCTGGCGTTGGACGAGGAGCGCAGCCAGCCCTTGAGCGTGTAGTCCGTGTACGGCTGCACCACGACGCTCTGCTTGAGCGCGTTCCAGCCGCTGGACGCGCGCACGAAGCCGTTGTCCTGGCCGGAGTGTGCCTGGCCCAGCGCCCGGTCGATGCCGCCCGCGCCCGCCAGGTACCAGGGCGCCATCGTCGGCGTCGCGGCCTGCGTCTCGAAGCCCGGCTCGGACAGCAGGTTGTTGCCGTCCGCGTCGGCCGTCAGCGTCGCGCGCAGCAGGAACGTGTTGTAGGGCGTCCACTGCGAGGTGATGAAATACAGCTCGCTGGCGCTGTTGCCCCACGGGTGGATGAAGCCGTTGTAGATCCCGGGGAAGGCGGCGCCGGTGGCCAGCAGCTTCTCCCCGCTCCAGGGCCCCGTGGGCGTGCCCGCGTCGCGCATCACCACGGCCTGCCGGTGCTCGTTGAGATACGTCATGAGGAAGCGGCCCAGCGCGGCGTTGTAGGAGACGGACAGCTCCCCCGCGATGCCAATGACCACCGGCCGCGCCGCCGCCTGTGACGCGGACCAGCCGTTGCCGTCCCAGTACCGGTACGCGTTGATGTCCAGCAGCGCGCCCTCCGGCACGCGCGCCAGATGCACGTTGCCGTAGCGCCCGTTGGGCGTGGCGTACAGGTAGACGAAGCCGCCGTTCTTCACGAAGGCGCCCATCTGGAAGGGGTTCGTGAAGGACGCGTTGTTCCCCCAGCGCGCCGTGGGGTGCTTCACCCAGTTCTGCCCGTTGTCATCCGAGTACGCGATGCCCGCGTAATTGGTGATCCACTGCCCCGGGTCACCCCAGTGCCTCACGGACATGTAGTGGATGTAGTGGCGCGTCCCGACGCTGACGCCCGCGGTGGGGATGACGGTCATCTCGTCGTTGTCCACCTTCCGGGACGCCAATATCTCCTTCGCGTGACGGGTGCCGTCCTGCACCATCGTGGTGAAGGTGAGCCCGTTGGACAGCGTGGTGTCCGCCGAGCGCGCCAGCACGTTGCTGCGCCAGCCGCCACCACACCCGCCGTTGCCACACCAGCCCGCGCCGAAGGTGTCGCCGAACAGGACGAACACCTCGCCGCCGCCCTTGTCCCAGACGATGCCCAGGTCCGTGCCGTACACCTCGTAGTTCGTGTGCGTCTGGTTCGGGTTGGGCAGCGTCTCCCCCGCCTGCGTGGCGCCCGTCACCCGCGCCACCTTCGTCACGTTCGTGGGCGTCACCGCCCCGGCCGTGCCCGCGCTGCCCAGCAGACACACCGCTTGCAACACCACCGCCCGCTTCCAGCTCATCGCGCGCCTCATTCCCTGTCCTCCTCCGGTGATATCCGTCATCGCCGCAAAAATCAGAAAACAGGAATTTATCCAGGCTTGGCCTGGAGACTCCAGCCGAGGGGTGACGCGCCGGTGTAGCCTGGGGCTTACGAAGGAGGACCGGATGCTCGCCTGCGTGGACGTGGACTACCGCCCCGATGTCACCGTGGCCGCGTGCGTCCTCTTCCGCGCGTGGACGGATGCCAGGGAGGCCTCGCACCTGGTGGACCGGGGCCCCATCGCGGCGCCGTACGAGCCCGGCCAGTTCTACCGCCGCGA
The DNA here is from genome assembly GCF_003668885.1 of Corallococcus sp. AB049A. Taxonomy (NCBI): domain Bacteria; kingdom Pseudomonadati; phylum Myxococcota; class Myxococcia; order Myxococcales; family Myxococcaceae; genus Corallococcus; species Corallococcus sp. AB049A. Next base: position 41,636 of record NZ_RAWL01000018.1, read on the forward strand.
GCTGCCGCACCTGCTGCGCGTGCTCTCGGAGGTGCAGGATCCGCTGGAGGCCATCATCGTGGATGGCTACGTGTGGCTCGGGCAGGACGTGCCGGGCCTGGGCGCCCACCTGTATGAGGCGCTGTGCCGCGCGGTGCCCGTCATCGGCGTGGCCAAGACGCCCTACGTCACCACCGGCCCGGCGCTGCCCATCGTGCGGGGGCAGAGCCTGCGGCCGCTGCTCATCACCGCCATCGGCATGGAGACCGCGACCGCCGCGCAGCACATCCGGCGGATGCACGGCTCCTCACGCATGCCGACGATGCTGAAATACGTGGACCGGCTGTGCCGTGAGTCCTGAGGCTCAGGGCGCGTCCAGCCGCACTGTCCGCGTCACGCGCATGCCCTCGTCCAGGCCCTCTCCGAAGGGCACCGGCATGGTGTCCTCCGGCCGCGCGGGGAGCCCCGCCGTCACCGGCGCGGGCACCGCGTAGACGTGCTCGCCCAACCGCACGGTGGGACTGCCGCTGGCCGTCAGCTCCAGCTCCAGGTCGAAGCCCTCCGAGGACGGCACCCAGTAGCGGATGAGCACGCCCTGGGCCGCGTTGCGCGTCCGCAGCGCGTCGCCCGGGGTCTGCTGGCCCGCGAGCCGCGCGGACACCACCGCGTCCCCGGGCAGCACCTGCACGTCCACGAAGGCCACGTCCGGACGTGACGGCGTGATGTGGAGCGACACCTTCACCCTGGATGGCCGCGAGGCCCTGAGAAGCCGCTACGTCGCGAAGCTCGACGGCGTGCCCATCTCCCTGGAGCTGGTGGTGGTGAAGAAGGACAACTGCGTCTTCGACTTCAGCTACGTC
>NZ_RAWL01000190.1:0-16093 GCF_003668885.1 Corallococcus sp. AB049A
TATAATGTCGTCGGCGGCATAAGTTGTGTAAAAAGAGACAGGTCATGCACGCCCGCGCGCCGGATGTCCGGATTCCTTCAACGCCCGGGCCCGGGCGGCCCACGAACGCGAAAGGCCGGCCCCGCGCACGAAGCGGGACCGGCCCTCCTTCACGGCTCAGCGGTGAAGCCGGTCAACCGCTCAGTCGACCGGACGCACCTGGACTTCCATCACGGTCTGGGCCGGGTCCGTCGACAGCACCTCGATGATGGTGCCCGTCTTCGGGACCTTCACGCCGCCGTACGGCTGCGTGGCGTACCAGAAGGTGTTGGTGTCGTTGAACACCGGCACCGCGGGCTGCGAGGGGTACTCGTTGCGCGGGAAGCCGTTGGGCTTGAGCGACAGCGGGAAGCTGGGCTCCAGGCCGAACGTCGCGTCGTGCGTCTGCACGCGGCCGGACCAGTAGCGGCCGTCGCTGCGCTGCAGGGGCTGCGGGCGCGAGTCGATGGGCAGGATGCGGCCCTCACCCGGGTGCTGCGACACGTTGTTGTTGGACTGCGACGTGTCCCAGTAGGTGACGAGCAGGCCGGGGTTGTACGAGTAGCGCTCCGCCCAGTCCACCAGGCCATCCGCGCTGAAGCCGTAGTTGTAGGGACCCGTGGCCAGACCCTCGTCGTAGCCGCGGAACTGGCGCCACTCGGCGATGTAGTAGTTGTCGTAGAGGGTGTTGGTGCCGTCCGTCACGAAGAACGTCGACTTGTCCCACCACTTGTGGCCCCACTCGCCGTCGTCACCGAAGACGTAGGTGTTCTTCGCCCACAGCTGCACGAAGTCCACCAGGAAGCCGCGGCCGAACTCCGCCCCGTCCGTCTTGTAGCGGATCTTCAGCGTGACGGTCTTGCCCGCGTGAGCGGACAGGTCGAACTCCAGGGGCACCCAACCGCCGGACGTGCCGGTGATGCCGTTGCCCAGGTTGTTGCCCCACGGGTTCGTGGTGCGGCTGACCGGGCTGGGCAGGTTCACGAACGGGCCACCCTCCACGGAGAGGGCGACGTAGGCGTAGTCCCAGTCCTCCTCGATGTCGAACCAGGTCTGGAAGGAGAAGGTGATGGGCTTCCTGTTCGGCAGCTTCACCGTCTTCTCCAGCACGCGGTCCAGGTTGTTGCCCTGGCCGCCCTGCCACATGCCCTGGCCCTCGTACGGCGCCGTGGTGGGCTGCACCACCGGCTTGCCGGGCAGCTTCACGACCAGCGCCTGCTTCGCGTTGGCGGACGTGAACTCCGCCGGACCCAGGTTGTGGTACGAGTACAGGCCCGCGCTCGTGGTGGCGTAGTCCAGCCAGCCCAGCTGCAGCTTGTCCCAGGCGAAGAAGTCACCCGGACGGCTGCCGATGTCCGTGGTGCCGTCGTTCAGGTACGAGCCGGACGACATGATGGTCCAGAAGCCCGTCCCGTTGTCCGCCGCGTTCGTCGTGTCGTAGTGGTCCGGCAGGCCCAGGTCGTGGCCGTACTCGTGCGCGAACACACCCAGGCCGCCGTTCTCCGGCTGGATGGTGTAGTCACCCACCCACTTGTCGATGCCCGTGCCGAAGCGCGCGCCGCCGTTCTGGTTGTACGCGGGGCCGGCGCCATCCGGGCCCAGGCCCGTGCTGTACGCGAACCAGCGGTGGCTCCACACGGCGTTGGGGCCCTGCGCGCCGCCGCCCACTTCCTCACCCATGCCGGCGTGGACGATCTGGAAGTGGTCGATGTAGCCGTCCGGCTCGTCGAAGTTGCCGTCGCCGTCGTAGTCGTACCGGTCCCACGTGTCGAACGTGTCCAGGTACGCCTTCACCTCCGCGGGCGTCTTGCCGGAGGCCAGCTGCGCGTTGGTCCACGCCTTGATGGCGTCGCTGATCAGCGGCCACACGGAGTTGGAGCAGCTGGAGCTGCCGCACAGGTTGTTGCCGTAGCGGGCGGCGTTGTAGGGGACCTTCACCCACTCGGACACCGTGCCGGACACGGTGTAGCGCCCGGAGGACGCGGCCTTGTAGAAGTTCGCCACCGAGTCCGCGCCGGGCGTGGTGTCGAAGTAGAGCTTTTCGAAGTGCTCGCGGTTGTAGTCCGGCTGCCAGATGGTGGTGTTGTCCACCGAGCGGTCAGGGGCCGGAATTTCGTTGTGCAGCGGGCCGGGGATGTTGCCGCCCGGGTTGGTGGCCGGGTTGCCGAACACCGGGTGGATCTGCGTGCCGTACTCCACCAGGATGACGAAGATGCGGTCCGTGCGCTGCAGCTCCAGCTCCACGAACTTGCCGTTGGCCAGCTTCTGCACGCGGCCGGGCTGCCCGCGGCCCTCCAGGCGCTGCTTCAGTGCCTGAGCCTTCAGCTCCTTCTGCTGCTCCCCCAGACGGTGGGGCAGGTCATCCGTGATGTCCTGCACAACGGCCTTGCGCTTCGCGGCGGACGGTGCGGCGACGTCGGGTTGCGGCTTTTCGTACCAGGCGCGTTCCGCGAACGCAGACGGCGCGAACGCGAGCAGGCCCAGGGCCAGCCAAGACGGGTTTTTCCGCATTGCCACTCCTTCGGGTCAGGTCAGACATCCCGGCAGGGTCCGGGAGAGCCCACTTTCTAATGGAAGCCTTGACCTGAAGGGAAGACGGGGAGGTTAAATTTTTCCTGCAAGGACGGAGTGGGTCATTCGTCGGCTGGAGGTCGAAAATTGAAGAATGGGTAGGGGAGGCGGGGGGCCCAAGGACTACGGTTCCGGTCCGTTATGGCGCGTTCACGTCCTGTGGATCCCCCGCTGCGGCGGGATGTCCGGCTCTTGGGCCGGCTGTTGGGTGAGGTGTTGGTGGAACAGGAGGGGCAGGCCCTGTTCGACAAGGAGGAGGAGGTGCGCCACCTGGCCATCCAGCGCCGGCGCGGGCCGGTGGCGGGACGACGCGCCGCGGCGGCGGAGCTGGCGGCGGTGTTGAGGCGCCTTCCGTCGGAGCAGGTGGAGCCGGTGCTGCGCGCCTTCTCCGTCTACTTCCAGCTGGTGAACCTGGCCGAGCAGCACCACCGCATCCGCCGCGCGCGGGCCCACGCGAGCCCCACGGCCACCCGGCCGCAGAAGGGTTCGCTGGAGGCCACGCTCCTGACGCTGAAGGCCGCGGGCGTGAGCGCCGACAAGGTGCGCGAGACGCTGGGCACGCTGAAGGTGACGCTGACGTTCACCGCGCACCCGACCCAGGCGGTGCGGCGCACGCTCCTGGAGAAGCTCTACCGGCTGGCGCAGCTGTTGGAGGAGCGGGACCGCTGCTCGCTCACCCCGCGCGAGTCCGCCGCGAACCTCGCGGCCATGCGCGAGGAGATCACCGCGCTGTGGCAGACGGACGAGCTGCGCCGCGAGCGCCCCACCGTGGGCGACGAGGTGAAGAACGTCCACTGGTACGTGGAGGAGATGCTGTCGGAGCCGGTGGCCCGGCTGCCGGAGGCGCTGGACTGGGCCTTCGAGCGCGCCTACGGCGAGCCCCTGGGCGCGCTGGACACGCCCGTGCGCGTGCACTCGTGGGTGGGCGGCGACATGGACGGCAACCCGCTGGTGACGCCGGAGGTGTTCGCGGACACGCTGCGCGCGCACCGCGCCCGGGGCCTGCGGCTGCTGTTGCGAGACGTGGAGCGGCTGGGCGGGATGCTGTCGCAGTCGGAGCGGCACGCGCGGCCCACCCAGGAGCTGGAGCGCTCGCTGGACGAGGACGCGAAGGCGCTGCCGGACGTGGCGAAGCAGCAGGGCCCGCGCACGCTGGGCGAGCCGTGGCGCCGCAAGCTGCGCTTCATGGAGGAGCGGCTGACGCTGGCGCTGGAGCACGTGCTGGCGCGCAGGCAGGGCCGCGAGTCCACGCTGCCGCCCGGGGCCTACCGCTCACCGGAGGCGCTGGGGGATGACCTGGCGGTGCTGGAGCGCTCGCTCTTCGCGGCACGCGCGGAGCACGCGGGCCTGCGCGAGGTGCGCCGCATGTCCGAGCGCGTCCGGGCGCTGGGCCTGGGCCTTGGCGAATTGGAGGTGCGCGCGCCCGCGGAGGACGCGGTGAGCGCGGCGGCGTCCATCGACGGCGGGCCCGAGCCCACCGAGGGCGGCAAGCGGCTGCTGGAGGTCCTGGCGAAGCTGCGTGAGGGCCAGGACGAGGGCGGCGAGTCCGTGTGCCGCACGCTCATCCTCTCCATGGCCTCCACCGCGGAGGACGTGCTCGCGGCCTTCAGGTGCCTGAAGCACGCGGGGCTCTGGGACGCGAAGCTCCAGTGCGCCACCGTGGACGTGGCGCCCCTCTTCGAGCAGCTGGGCGCGCTGGACGGCGGGCCGGACGTGCTGCGCCAGCTCTTCGCGCATCCGGAGTACCGCCAGCACCTGAAGGGCCGCGGGGTGCAGGAGGTGATGGTCGGCTACAGCGACTCCGGCAAGGAGGTGGGCCTGCTCGCCGCGAGCGCCGCGCTGTACCGCGCGCAGGTGGCGCTCACCCAGGTGGCGGACGAGCACGACGTGCCCCTGCGCCTGTTCCACGGACGGGGCGAGACGGTGGCGCGCGGCGGTGGCCCCGCCCAGACGGCCATCCTCGCGCTGCCGCCGGGCACGGTGGCCGGGGCCTACAAGGCCACGGAGCAGGGCGAGGCGATGGACCACAAGTACGCGCGCCCGGAGCTCACCCAGCGCACGCTGGAGCTGGTGGTGGGCGGCGTGCTGTTGCACACGCTGGACGCGCAGCCGCGCCCGTCCCCGGAGGACGAGTCCTCCTTCCGCGCCACCTTCGACGCGCTGGCGGAGTCCGGCCGCAAGGCGTACCGCGCGCTCGTCTGGGACGACCCCCAGTTCGTGGAGTTCTTCATGAAGGGCACGCCGGTGGAGGAGATCTCCGCGCTGCCCATCGGCTCGCGCCCCAGCAAGCGCAAGGCGGGCGGGCTGGACACGCTGCGCGCCATCCCGTGGAGCTTCGCGTGGACACAGACGCGCGCCATCCTCCCGGCCTGGTACGGCGTGGGCAGCGCGCTGGAGGCGTACGCGGCCAACCCCGAGGGCGCGGCGCTCCTGCAGCGCATGTACAAGGAATGGCCCTTCTTCCGCGCCGTCATCGACAACGTGACCATGGTGCTGGCCAAGACGGACATGGCCATCGCGGCGCGGTACGCGAAGCTGGCCCCCTCGGCCACGCGGCCCCTGTGGCTGCGCATCCAGCAGGAGCACTCGCGCACGCGCCGCGCGGTGAAGCTGCTCACCGGGGAGGCGAAGCTCTTGGACAACAACCCGCAGCTGCAGCGGGGCATCGCGCTGCGCAACCCCTACGTGGACCCCATGTCCTTCCTCCAGGTGGAGCTGCTCAAGCGCAAGCGGGACGGGGACACCGGGTGCGACCGGCCGCTCCTGCTGGCGCTCAACGGCATTGCTGCGGGCATGCGCAACACCGGTTAGAGAACGGACCATGGCCCAGGAGACCTTCGTCGTGGAGGAGATCAACCCCAAGCACGGCTTCGCGCGCGTGCGCCCGGAAGAGGGCACGGGGCTTTTGCACACCGCGCTCTATCCGGATCCGGAGTTCACCCAGGCGCCGCCCTTCCAGCTGCGCAAGGGGGACCGGGTGAGGGGGCTTCGCCGGGGCCAGACGCTGTCGGAGGTGTCCTGGGTGACGCGCGTGGAGCCTCCCTGGGAGGAGGTGGAGCGCGTGGCGGAGCTGCTCGCGCTCCTGGAGCGCTGGGAGATCCGCATCCCCCATGAGGCGCGCGTGCTGGCCGAGCACGCCTGGCGCGACAGCAAGGAGGACCCGCTGCGCGACGAGCTCCAGGCGCAGCTGCCCACCTTCTTCGACCTGGAGGGCGCCCACCCCTTCGAGGACCCCACGCTGCTGGAGCGACTGTCCGCCGCCATGCAGCCGTACCTGCCGGGTCTCGCCATCCAGCCGGTGCAGGGCCAGCCCGCGGTGCGCGTGGAGCCCGGCGCCGTGGAAATCCAGGCCGGCGTGGGCAGCTGGGACGTGCCCCAGCCCACCTTCGCCCCGATGATCGCGGAGGTGAACGCGAGGCTCGCCGCCGCCGGGGCCCCCGTGCGCTGGGTGCCCACGCGCGAGGACTGGATGCTCGCGCCGCCCGCGCTCGCCGCGCTCCTCCAGAAGCACGGCCTGTTGGAGTCCACCGCACCCTCCGCGTGAGTGACGCGGCCTCCCAGCGCGCCGTGTCACAAGGCGATGTGAGGTCAAAAGATTGTTTGGTACAGGACGCAGACCGTCATGCGTCTTCGTCACCTCGCGCCCGTCCTCCTCGGTTTCTTCGTCCTTGCCGCGTCCGCCTGCGGGCCCGAGCCCGAGCGGCGGCTGACCGTGGCGGAGCTTCCGCCCTCGGGGCCGCGCGTCACCATCGAAGGGCATGAGCCGGACACGCACCGGCTGTTCGGCTCGGTGTCGAGCGACGCGGGCGAAGTCCGCGTGGAGGTGTTCGAGGACGGGCGCTTCCTGGGCCACGCCGACCTGGAGCAGGGCCGCTGGAGCCTGCCCTGGTGGCCGGGCCGGCGCGCGCTGGCGCTGGAGGTGGTGGTGCGCGACCGGAGGGGCTTCGAGGCGCAGGCCCGCGTCGACTTCCAGCACCTGACGTTCGACGCGCGGCCCGGGCTCTACCAGCCGGAGACGCTGCTCGCGCTGCCCACGGCGCCCGGCCTGAGGACGTACTTCACGCGGGACGGCTCCACGCCCACGCCCGCGTCGCGGCGCTACACCGGCCCCATCGCGCTCCTGGAGCGCTCCACGCCCGAGGCGCGCTGGTCCTTCATCCCCACGACGGCGCCCACCGCCACGGAAGGCTCGCGGTGGATGGCGCCGCTGGAGGCGCCGGCCCAGGCCGCGGTGGTGCGCTACCGGCAGTACGCGGGCACGGAGCCGGTGGGCCCGGTGCTCACGCGCACGTTCATCATCGGCCGGGCGCCGTACACGCTGCCGGTGCTGTCGCTGGTGACGGACGCGGAGAACTTCTTCGACCCGGCGAAGGGCATCTACGTCCCCGGCCTGCTCTCCGAGGCCCGGCCCGAGGATGCGGAGTCGGCCAACTACATGATGGACGGCAAGGAGTGGGAGCGCCCCGTCCACGTGGAGTGGTTCGAGTCCTCCGGCGAGCGTGTGATTGCCCAGAACGCGGGCGTGCGCATCCACGGCTCGGGCAGCGCGGTGCTGCCGCAGAAGAGCCTGCGGCTGTACGCGAAGGAGGACTACGGCCCCAAGACGTTCGCGGGGCCGCTGTTCCCCGGCTCGCCGGTGACGGAGTTCACGCGGCTCCTGGCGCGCACCTCCGGGCAGGATCAGGGCGTGACGAAGCTGCGCGACTGCGTGCTGCAGCGGCTCTTGGCGGAGACGCGGCTCGCGCTCCAGCCGTGCCGTCCCGCGCTCGTGTTCCTCGACGGCGAGTACTGGGGCCTGCACGAGCTGCGCGAGCGCTACGACGAATACTACCTGGCGTCCCACTACGGCCTGGATCGCAAGAAGGCCGTCATCCTGGAGCTCTTCGGCGCGCTGGACGTGGGGGAGGAGGGCGACGAGCAGCCCTACCTGGACCTCGTCGACTTCGTGCGCACGCACGACCTCTCGGTGCCGGAGGACTACGCCTGGGTGCGCACGCAGATGGATGTGGAGGACTTCATCGACTACCAGGTCGCGCAGCTGTACCTGGGCAACGAGGACTGGCCGGAGAACAACGTGAAGTTCTGGCGGCTGCGCACGAAGAAGTACGTGCCGGACGCGCCCTACGGGCAGGACGGGCGCTGGCGCTGGCTCGTGTATGACCTGGACTTCGCCCTGCGCTCCGGCCCCGCCTTCGACAGCCTGGGGCGCGTGCTGAACGACCCGAAGCTGGAGGCGTGGTCCGTGCTGCTGCTCAGGGGGCTGCTCCAGTCGCCGGAGTTCAAGGCCCGCTTCATCGAGCGCTTCGTCTGGCACCTCGAGCACACCTTCGCCTCGGAGCGCGTGACGGCGCTGCTGGACGCGGCGGTGGCGGAGCTGGAGCCGGAGATGCCCGGCCAGGTGGCGCGCTGGAGCCAGCCGGCGTCCATGGAAGCCTGGCGCGTGCAACTGGAGGAACTGCGGGAGACGCTGCGCCAGCGGCCGGCGTTCATGCGCCAGCTGCTGGAGCAGCACCTGGGACCGCTGGCTCAGTAGCCGTAGGAGCCGCTGCGGACGTCCACCAGCTTGCCGTCGCGGAAGATGGCCACCTGCATCAGCCGGTGGGGGCCGAAGTTGTAGGTCCACTCCTCGATGGTCGTGGTGACGGAGACCTCCGTGGACACGTCCCCATAGCGCGTCCCGTCCCGGGTCCCCTCGCGGGCCTTGTTCGTCACCGTCTCCGACTTCACCTGCTTCGAGACCGGCGGACCGCACTTGGCCAGCGCGTCCGTCTGCGAGGCGCCCTCCGACACGAGCTTGTTGTCACAGCGCAGCGCGGAGGCGTGGACCAGCGAGGGCAGGGCGAGGCAGGCGACGACGAGGGCGGCGGGGAGGGCGCGCATGGAGGGAAGACTCCAGGAATTGGGGAAGGTGGGAACACCACCAGGACGTGGCGTTCCCGAACCTATTCAAACCCTCCGTGTGCTTTCCAGCCGGGCAGGCGCTACAGGCCGCCCTTCGCCTTGAGGGTCCGGACCACCTCGTCCGCCATGACACGGTGTCCCTCCGCGGACGGATGGATGCCGTCCACCTCCAGGCCGTCCTTGAAGAGGTCCGCGTTGGCCGGCTGGCGCATCACGGCCTCCAGGTCGATGACGTCCGCGCGCGTGAGCTTGCGCACCCACTCGTTGAACGCCTTGCGCTGGGTCTTCACCGCGTCGTAGCTGCCCTCGTTCGTCTTCTCCTTGGGCAACAGCGTGCTCACCCACAGCCGGCACATGGGCTGGAGCTGATCCAGCAGCTGCGTCATGCGCTGCTGCAGCTTCTCCACGTTCATGTCGGTGGCGCCCAGGTCGTTGGTGCCCAGGAGCACGATGCAGTCCGTGACGCCCTGGAGCGCGAGCACCTCCTGCGGCAGCTGGATGTTCGCATCCCAGAAGCCCTGGCCGGACACGCCCGAGTTCACCACCGGCACGCCCAGCTGCTTCTCCACCAGCGCCGGCCACGCGTCGCGCGTGTCGTTGAACGTGTCCATGTAGCCCTCGGTGATGCTGTCCCCGATGGCCACGAACGCCCGCCCCGGCGCGCCCTCCACGTCCACCGTCGCGACGGCCAGGGACTTCTGCCACTGCTGGCCCCCCAGCGCGCCCTGCGTGGTCGCGTAGGCGCCGGACCTCATCCAGCTGTCCGGGAAGGCGTCGATCATGCTCTGGGCCACCGAGCCCTTCACCTCGAAGGAGAGGGCCAGCTCGTCGCGGAAGCCCACCGGGAAGTCGACCGGATCCGACGTCACCAGCGTGCGCGCGTTCGCGGTGAAGCCGGCCTGGCCGCTGAACGTGAGCGTCACCGGCGCGGACGCCAGCGCGCCATTGGCGCCGGCCTTCGCCACGGTGGCCCGCTGCACCGTCATGCTGCCGTCCCCGGAACGGAAGGTGACGCGCACCCGGCTGCCCGCGCGCCCCACCGGGACCTTCAGCCGGTACGTGGTGACGCTCCCCACGCCGCCAGACAGGCGCAGCGCCTGGTGGAAGCCGGGCTGGAACTTCGCGGGCGGGGGGCGCACGGGCGGCGTGGCCTGGACCTGATGCGTGTCATGCAGCGTCAGCGTGGGCGCGGCCTCCACGCCGTCCGGCGGTGATTCCGCGGTCGCGGCCGCCGTCACCTCCGCGTCCATCTGGCCCTGTCCAGGGGACTCGTCCGGCGCGCGCCCGTCGTCCATGCCTCCACAGCCCACGAGCACACCCAGGGCTCCGAAACAGCCCCAGCGCAGCGCCTTCCTCAGACCCATGCCCACGACCTCCCGGCGCAAGACAATGTGCACGACGTGCCCCCGTGGCGACCTGGGGATTCATGGCGCGAGCCAATCCTTCCGGGTCGTGAACATCCTTCGCGAGGGAACGCATGGCCCACGGCCGTGCCAGCGCGGTGGCGCACCAGGGCCCGCGCGCTTCCGTCCGTGGGCAATCCGTTGCCCTACGGGACGCAGGCCCCCACGTCGCCGTTGCCAATGACGGGCCGGCAGGCCGCGCCATTCGCGCACCCGGGCGAACCCGAGGGCGTGCGGCACAGCGTCCGGCACGTGCCGCTGCCGTTGTTCATCACGCAGGTGCTGCCGCGCGAGCACTGGTTGCTGAAGTCGCACGCGGCGCCTTCCGCCAGGGTCCCCTGGGCCGCGCACACCGGGCCGCTGGAGGACGGGTAGCAGCCCAGCGGGCGCTCGCAGTCCTGGGCGAACGCGTCACACCGCGCGGACGCGGGGCCGCACACCAGCGGCAGCTCGCGCGTGCCGGGCAGCCGCAGCACGGTGTTGCATTCGCCGGACGTGCAGTTGGACGTCGCGTGGCACAGCTTGCGGCAGAAGAACGCGGTGCCGCCGTCGCCCTGGGATTCGTCCTTGCAGTACAGGCCCGCCGCGCACGAGTCATACGTCTGTCCCGGAGGCGACTCCGCCAGGGTGCAGGGCGCGCCCTCCGTGGCGGTGCCCGCCGCGACGCACTGGCGCTCGGTCGTCCCCGCGTCCAGTCCCACATAGGTGCAGCGCTGTCCGGAGGGACAGTCCTGGCGGACCACGTCGCACGCGCCCGCGAAGCACTGGCTGCCCGTGCCGCCGTCCGCCAGGTCCGTGTACAGACAGTTCTGGCCCGCCGCGCAGCCCTCCTGCTTCGGCACGTTGCACGCGAAGTCGGAGCTTCCGCCGCCGCCGCCATCGCCAGCATCGACGGCCCCGGAATCTCCGGCGTCTGTCCCGGAATCCAGGGTAGTTCCGCCATCCGTTGGCGGGCGGACAGTCTCCCCGTCATCGCATCCCGCCACCCACAGCCCCAGCATCAGGGCTCCACCCAACAACACGAGACGTGCGTGCATCCGGAAACTCCTGGCGTCGAAGTAGCCTGCGACTTACACGAGCCGTTCCGTTGTCCGGGGGCCCTTGAACCGGGCCTGGAAACCAGCCGACACTTCCGGTCCGAGAACCGAGGGGGTCAGGGTGCGCATGAACACGAAGTTGGATGGGCCGGTGGAGCCAGACCCGTACATGAACCGCCGCGCCGAGGAGCGCGTGGCGGCGCGGTTCGAGGTGCGGTTCGAGCAGATGGAGGACGCGGCGCGAGCGCTGCGGGCCTACTCCCTGAATCTGTCCGCGGGCGGACTGTGCCTGCGCACGCGCAAGTCCTATGACGTGGGCGCCCAGGTGCGCCTGGCCATGGTGGTGGATGGGGAGGAGTTCCACCTCACCGGCATCGTCGCCTGGGTGCGCGACGAGGCGGAGGCCATCGGCGTGCGCTTCACCGACGTGAGCGAAGAGGACCACGAGCGCCTGCGCCGCGTCGTCGCGAGCTTCAAGCGCTGAAAAAGGAGCGCGATGGGGCCCGGCCAGGACGCCGGGCCCTCGCGGCCGTTACTTCTGGGGTTCGTACTCCGCGTGGCGGAACACCCCGGAGTCGCCCTCCACGTAGCCGCAGGCCCGGTAGAAGGCGCGCGTCTCCTCCGTGACGTTGATGGGCGCGATGAGCTGCAGCTGCTTCACGCTCAGCACCTTGCCCCGCTGCGCCACCTGGGCGAGCAGCGCGCGGCCCACGCCCCGGCGGCGCCAGCCCTCGGACACCACGAGCTCGTCCACGGTGGCCACGCGCCCGCGCAGCCGCAGCTGCGGCCGGTGGGAGAAGGACACCATGCCCACCGCGCGGTCCTGCGGATCCCCCGCGACGAAGATTTCAATCTCCGGATGGCTGATGACCCAGTGCACCGTCTGCTGATCGGTGCCCTGGGGGTAGCCCAGCTCGCGCAGCAGCTGGGCCATGACCTCTGCGTCGCCGCGGCGCGCGCGGCGGATCCGGAAGGCGTTGGCGTCTGGGGCGGGGGTCATGGTGCGGACGATGGGCTGGGACACGGAAGTTGGGATTCTAACGACAGGGCCGCCGGCCTCCAAAGAGGAACGGCGGCCCACGTGGCTTTCTACGGTGTGGGCGGAACGCGGACGCCTTACGGCTGCTCGCGGCAGAGCGAGCGCAGGGCGGTGGTGATGTCGTTCTGCTGCGGCACGGACGCCATCTCCAGCGCGTCCGCCAGGCCGATGCCCGGGACGAACTTGCCGGCCACCAGCCGGGGCGGCGCGAGCAGCGAGTAGAACAGCTCCTCCACGGTGCGCCGGACCAGGTGCTCGCCGAAGTTCGTGACCTCCGTGTCCTCGTTGACGAAGAGCACGCGGCCCGTCTTCTGGACGGAGGCCTTGATCATCTCCCAGTCGTACGGCCAGAGCGTGCGCAGGTCGATGACCTCCACGCTCAGTCCCTCTTCCGCCAGCTGCGCGGCGGCCTTGGTGCACAGGGGCATGGTGCGGCCGTAGCTGATGACCGTGGCCTGGGTGCCCTCGCGCACGAGCTTGCCCTTGCCAATGGGGACGGCGAACGCCTCCACCAGGGGCCACTGGGGCTTCCACTGCGAGCGGTCCCCCAGCGGCGCGTCGATCATCTTCGACAGCGCGCGGTCGTCCTCGGGCTCGCCCGGGATGCGCTCCTCGCCCTTCACGCGCAGGAGCGCCTTGGGCTCCAGGAACATGACGGGGTTGGGGTCCTGGCACGCGGAGATGAGCAGGCCGTACGCGTCCAGCGGCGTGGAGGGCATGACGACCTTCCAGCCGGGGATGTGCGTCATCGTCGCGTCGAAGGAATGCGAGTGGTACAGCGACCCGCGGATGCCGCTGCCCACGGGCGTGCGCACCACCATGGGCACCGCCCAGTCACCGTTCGTGGACCAGTGCGTGTTGCCCGCCAGCTTGAGCAGGTCGATGGTGTTGTAGATGTAGTCGCAGAACTGGATCTCCGCGACGGGGCGGTGGCCCGCCATCGCCAGGCCCATGGCCGCGCCAATGATGCCGCGCTCGTCCAGGGGGCTGTTCCACGCCGTCTTCAGGCCCTGCGTGCAGGTGAAGACGCCGCCCAGCGGGGCGCCCACGTCCTCGCCGAAGATGTCGGTGACGCCCAGGTTCTCTTCCGCGTAGTGCAGGGCCATCCGGATGGCCTGTGCCATGTTCGCCATGGTTACTTCTTCTCCGCGTAGATGTGGTCCCAGATGGAGTCGCCAGAGGGCTGCGGCTCGTCACGCACGGTGCGCGCCGCGGCGGCCAGCTCCTCCGAGTAACGGTTGCGTGCCTCGTCCATCTGCTCGCGGCTGAGGACGCCCTCCTGCTCCAGCCGCGCCTCGAAGAGGCGCAGGCAGTCCTGCTCCTCGTTCACGAAGTTGGCGCCGGACGCGGAGGAGTGGCCGTACAGACGCGACACGCGCGCCTCGATGAAGTACGGCTTGCGCTCCTTGCGCACGTAGTCCATCGCGGCCTGGAGCTCCTGGTAGGACTCCACCGGATCATTGCCGTTGATGACCTTGGCCGGGATGTTGAAGGCGCGGGCGCGGTCCGCGATGTTCGTCTCGCCGTGCTGGCCGTCCGACGTGGTGCTGATGCCCCACTTGTTGTTCGTGACGATGATCAGGATGGGCAGCGGGTTCGCCGGGCGGCTGCTCCAGATGAGGCAGCTGGCGAAATCGCCCTCGGCCGTGCCCGCGTCGCCGCCGGTGACGATGCTGATGCCGTCGCCGCCGTGGCGCTTCTGGGCCATGGCCGTGCCCGGCGCGATGGCGTACTGCACCTCGATGGGGGAGGTGACCGGCGCGATGTTCTTCGAGCGCCGGCTGAAGTGGCCCGCGAAGTTGCGGCCGCCGGAGTAGGGGTCCGTGGCCGTGTTCTTCATCTGCCGCAGCGCCCCGATGGGCTCCTCGCCCATGGCGAGCAGCGTCGCGGACTGGCGGTAGTGCGCGTGCAGGTAGTCGTAGGCCGGGCCCTCGCCGACCTTCATCAGCAGGCCCAGGGGGACGTTGAACGCCTCCTCACCGGGACCGCCGATCCAGAAGTAGCCGTGGCCCTGCTTGTACATCTGGATGAGGCGCTCCTCCAGGACGCGCGCCTTCACCATCAGGTCATGGATGCGGATGAGCTGCTCTCGGGGCAGGGAGAGCGGCGCGGAGTTTTCTTTGATCAACCGGGGCCGTGACACGGGCGGAGGACCTCGAAGGGAAAGAAAGGGACGCCCCTATACTCCGAACGCGGCCTCCCGACTCAAGGACCCTGATGTGACAGGTGTTCGCTGGCGTCGTTCCGGCCCCCGGGTGGCGCGACGCGGCAATGAGCGCAACTCATCCATGACCCCGTGACGTGCTGCTTCCCGGACGGGGGCAGACGCTCCCGGTCCGGGGTGATCGCACGGCCGTTGGGGGAGCAGGTGAGAGGGCGGCCGGGGGGAATAGCCCGACAGGTGGACTCCTCGCGTCAATCAGGAAGTGCGATACAGTCCGCCCCGCCCCGACCGCGTTTCGACGCGGGCTCCCCCCAGGTCTGCCTTTGTCCCGTACGAACACGCGCCTCGATCCCGTGCCTGAATCACCCGATGCGTCCGACGCGGCGCCTGGCACCCCGCCGCCTCCTCCGGAGTACACCGGCACCCACTCCCGGGACCTCACCGCCCTGCGCGGGGAGAACACGGCCACCCGGCTGACGGGAGCGCTGGGGCTGCCGGCCGCGGAGCCCACGAGCACGGTCATCGCGCCCATGGAGGCCGGCGAGCTGCCCAACGTGGCCGCCATCCGCGGGCTGCGCCTGGATCAGCTGCTGCTGCTCACCACGGGCGCGCTGGTCATCATCATCGTGGGCCTGTTGGCCGCGCTGTCCGCGAAGACGACGGAGGCGCAGCTCACCGCGACGTCGGACCGCTTCACGCAGCGGCTCCAGTCCCAGGCGCGCGAACTGGGCCAGACGGTGAGCCACACGCTGGCGCTCACCTCCGCCACCAGCCTGCGCGACAACAACTACGCGTTCCTCACGGAGGTCGCGCGCTCCATCATCGCGGACAACCGCAACATCCTGCGCGTGCAGATGTTCGACGCGGACGGGCAGCTGGTGGCGGACAGCGACCCCAACGCCAGGCTGGGCGAGTCCTCCGGAGGCCGCACTGCGGAGCGCCGCTGGGCCAGCGCCTTCTTCAACGGCCAGCCTGTCTTCGAGTTCCAGGAGCCGCTGGACTACGGCTCGCAGGGCGGCAAGGGCGTGGTCGTCATCAGCTACTCGCTGGAGGACCTGCAGAAGCAGCTGCACGAGCTGGAGGAGACCAACCGCGCCGCGGTGCGCGCCAACACGCTGCGCATCGTTGGATTGGGCGTGGGCTTCGTCGTACTGGCCGGCGTGCTGGCCGCCTTCCAGAGCCGCCGCATCACCAAGCCGCTGGGTGTCCTCACCCACCGCGTGATGCAGCTGGCCGCCGGTGACCTGGGCGCTCGCGCGGGCACGGCGCCGGGCGCGGGCCGCGAGGTGACCACGCTGGGCGTGGTGTTCAACCACATGGCCGAGCGCATCAAGGTCCTCCTGGAGGACGTGCGGGCCAAGGCGCAGCTGGAGCGCGAGGTGTCGCTCGCGCGCACGGTGCAGGAGACGCTGCTCCCGGGCCGCGAGGCCGTGACGGTGGGCCCCCTGCGGCTGGCCGGGCTGGTGGTGCCCGCGGACGCGTGCGGCGGCGACTGGTGGTTCCGCGCCGCGCTGGATGACCGGCGCGTGGTGATTGGCATTGGTGACGTGACGGGCCACGGCCTGTCCACGTCGCTGGTCGCCACCAGCGCCACCAGCGGCTTCGCCTCCGCCATGACGCTGCGCGAGCCGTCGCAGGTGCACGCGCAGATGCTGATCACCGCGCTCAACGTGACGCTGGCCAACGTGGGCCGCGGCGAGCACCAGATGTCCAGCGCGCTGGCGGTCATCGACGTGTACAGCGGCAGCATCGACTACGCGGCGGGCGCCCACCCGGCGGCGGCCATCTACAACCGCAACACGCGGCAGATGGCGTCGCTGCCGGCGCGCGGTCCGCTGCTGGGCGCGAACGTCGCGTCGCAGTTCACGTCGCGCCAGGCGCAGCTGAGCCCCGGTGACATCATCGTCTGGTACACGGACGGCCTCACCGAGGCGCGCGACGGCGCCAACCGCCTCTACGG
>NZ_RAWL01000191.1:0-15992 GCF_003668885.1 Corallococcus sp. AB049A
CGACGGGGCCAGCTCCGGCGGCGGGGACGGCACGCGCGTGCCCGGACGCGGCGGGGGCTCCGCGTTGAAGTCCTGGTCCATGGCGTAGAACTCGCGCTCCACCACGTTGCGGACGTCATCCGTCTGCCGGCGGAACTCGCGCATGAACTTGCCGATGGCCCGCGCCAGCTCAGGCAGCCGCTGGGGGCCGAGCACGATCAGCGCGGCCACCAGGATGAACACCATTTCGCCTGCGCCGATGTTGAACATGGGTCTTCGCTTCCCCTTGGAGGGAATGTCCCGGGGTTATCGCGCCCCCTGACGGCCCCGCGCAACCATCAGTGACCTTCCAGCGTTCGTCCGGCCACGTGCCGGGGAGGCGGGCGGCCGGGCCACTGGGGCACATTGCCCCAATCAGCCTTGGGGATGCGCCTCTGGAGAGAGGGGCGCGGCCATCCCCTGGGCGGGGGGCACCGCCAGGGCCCGGGCCTGCTCACGTGAGCGCACCCGCCCCTCCACCACCCGCAACATGAAGGGCACGCCCACCGCCAGCCCGATGGAAACCCAGGCGATGGTGTCCACGCCGCCCAGCGTCCCGTCCGGCAGGTCCACCAGCAGGCGCGACGACAGGAAGGCCCCCAGCGCGGAGGCCATGTGCTGGGTGGCGGATTGCAGCGACATGAAACGCGCGCGCACCGGGTTGTCCGGCACGCGCGAGGTCAGCGTGTTGTACGCCACGTTGCGCACGCCCATGGCCAGCATGAAGGCCATGAAGAGCACGGGAATGGGCATCCACGCCGGGTAATGGATGAAGCCCACGTACGTGGTGATGGCCGCCAGCACCACGCCCACCGTGCCCACGCGGAAGGAGCCCAAGCGGTCCACCAGCGGCCCCGTCAGCCGCAGCGTGAAGAAGCTCACCACGCCGCCCGCGGCGTAGATGATCCACAGGTTCTCTCGCGGGTAGCCCAGGTTCTGCTGGAGGTAGGCGGAGATGTTGGGGATGACGATGAAGCCGCTCATCATCACCAGCGCCGTCATCAGGTAGGACAGCTGGACATCGGTGTTGCCCAACAGCTGCGCCACGCCCGGGGCCCGGGCCGCGCTGCCCCCCGGCTTCAGGTGCCCGCGCACGGGCGGCAGGAGCCAGAGCGCGGCCAGCACCAGCACCAGCCCCAGCGCCGCCACCACGAAGAAGGGCGTCCGCCAGCTGCCCAGCTCCGCGACCTTCAAGGCCAGGGGCACGCCCAGCACGGACGCCACGGAGAAGGACGCCATCACCGCGCCCAGCGCCCGGCCCCGGCGCTCCACCGGGATGAGGTCCGCGATGATGGACAGCGACAGCGCCGTCGCCGGCCCGCCGAAGATACCCGCGCACACCCGCGCGAGCAGCAGCGTGGACAGCCCCAGCGCCAGGCCTCCCGCCGCGGTGGCCGCGACGAGCCCCAGCATGCACACGGCCAGCGCCTTGCGCCGGTCGAAGCGGTCCAGGAAGTAGCCCCCCAGGAGGCCCGCCACGCTCGCGGCGGCCGTGTAGCTGCCGCCAATGGTCCCGATGTGCGAGGACTCGATGCCCAGGCCCTTCGCGAAGTCCGGGCCCAGCGGCATCACCATCACGAAGTCGAGGATGTTGACGAACTGCACCGCGCCGATGAGCAGCACCACGGCGCGCTCGGACACGGGACGGGGGGAGGCGGACTCGGGCGACTCGGGCATGGATGCCTTGGGGAAACGGCCGGGGGCGTCAGACGCGGAAGCGGCGCACCTCGGCGCGCAGGATTTCGGCCTGGCGCGTGAGGTTGTCGATGGCCTCCTCCAGCTGGCGCACCGAGCGCGTCTGGTGCTCGGACACGCCCTTGATGGTCTCCACGGCCTTGAGCACCTGCTCGCTGCCCTTGGTCTGCTCCTTCTGGGCGCGGTTCAGGTGGGTGACCATCTCGTTGATGCTTTCGATGGAGCGGGTGATCTGCTTGCTGCCGTGCGCCTGCTCCTGGCTGGAGCGCTGCACGTGCTGGGTGAGCGTCTTCATCCGCTCCGCGCTCTTCATGATCTGCTCGCCGCCCCGGGCCTGCTCGTTGGAGGCCTGGGAGATCATCGACACGGTGGCGGAGATGCGGTGGATGGCGGCCGTCACCTGCTTGCTGCCGCGCGCCTGCTCCACGGTGGCGCGGGCAATGGCCTTCACCATCTGCGTGGACTTCTGGGTGCTGT
Source organism: Corallococcus sp. AB049A (assembly GCF_003668885.1). NCBI lineage: Bacteria > Pseudomonadati > Myxococcota > Myxococcia > Myxococcales > Myxococcaceae > Corallococcus > Corallococcus sp. AB049A. The sequence continues at coordinate 2,191 of NZ_RAWL01000191.1, forward strand.
CGTTGATCTTCCTGAGGGCGCCTTCCGCCTCGCGGCCCAGCTGCACGCCCTCCTCCACGCTCTTGACGCCCTGGTTCATCACCACCACGGCGTTGCGGCTCTCCTCCTGCACGCCGCGGATGAGCTCGGCGATCTCCTTGGTGGACGCGCCGGTGCGCTCGGCCAGGTCCTTGATCTCCTCGGCCACCACGGCGAAGCCCTTGCCGTGCTCGCCGGCCTGCGCGGCGATGATGGCGGCGTTGAGGGCCAGGAGGTTCGTCTGCTCCGCCACGTCGTCGATGACGTTGAGGATGTTGCCAATCTCGCTGATGCGCCGGCCCAGGCTGTCGATGACGCCCGCGGCGGTGCGGCTGGTGTCCTTGATGCGGTCGATGCCGGAGAGCGTCTTGCGCAGGGCCTCCACGCCGGTCTGCGCGTCCTCGAAGACCTGCTCGGACAGGCGGGCCGTCTCGTTGGCGTTGGCGTCCACCTGGCCGATGGCGGCGTCCATCTGGCTGATGGCGGAGGAGGTGTCCTCCGTGGACGCCGACAGGTCCTCGATGTTCTTGGCGACCTCCTTGATGGAGTAGGTCATCTGCTCGATGGCGCTGGTGGTCTCCTCCACGCTGGCGGCCATGGCCTGGACGTTCTCCGCCACCTCGTCGTTGGTGGCGGCCATCTCCATGATGGAGGAGCTGCTCTCCTCCGCGCTCTGGTAGAGGACCTCCACGTTCTCCGCGATGCCGCGCAAGGAGGCCATCATCTCCACCATGGAGGAGGACGTCTCCTCCACGCGCGACTGCACGGTGCCCGCGCCGGAGGACACGGTGGTGCCGGTGCGGTGGATCTGCTCGATGACACCGGCCACCACGTCGGACACGCCGCGCACGCGGCCCAGCGTGTCGCGCCAGGACTGGGCCATGCGGTTGAGGGCCTCCGCCAGCTGGCCCAGCTCGTCCCGGTTGTTGCGCACCTCCGCGCGGCCGGTGAGGTCGGCCTCGGCCAGCTTGCGCGCCATGGACATCATGGCGTCCAGCGGGTGGAGGATGAACGCGCGCGAGATGAGGAACGCCGTCAGGAGGAACAGCACCAGGCCCACGAGGAAGGCCAGCAGCACCGTGTGGCGCAGCGCCGTGAGCACGCCCTCCAGCCGCGCCCCGTCCACCACCACGACGACCTCGCCGGGCACGCCGCCCGCCAGCGTCACCGGCCGGGTCACCGCCCAGCTGTCGTTCTCGAAGTCCGTCTGCTCCAGCGACGGGAGCGGGCGCTGCTGGAGGCGCTTCTCCAGGCCCTGGGTGAACCACGCGGGCGCCGTCGCCGGCGAGGTGGCGCGGGGCACGCCCTGGGCGTCCAGCACCGCCACGACGCTGAAGTCGTCGTCCCGGATCAGCTCCTCCAGGTTGGGGACCGGCTGGGTGCCCGCCTGGCGTTTGACCAGTTCGGCCACCTCCTCGGCCTTGTTCTGGGCGTGCAGCGCCATGCGCTCCCTCAGGTGGTTGCCCACCTGGCGGGGAACGACGAAGTAGAGCGTCCCCAGGATGACGGCCAGCGCGAGACCGAACGAACCCAGGAGGATGCCCCGGAGACCGGGTTTCTTGAGGCGACGTGGCAAGGCCCGCGCACTGTAGGGAGGGTGGCCCGTCCAGGGCAAGGAACGGACTAACCCGCCTGTCAGGGCCGGACGCTGGGTTCCCGGGGGCAGGATGCGTAAGGTCCAGGGGATGACCGCGACGCTGCTGCTCACCGACCCGCTGTTCCTCCAGCACGACGCCGGCGAGGGCCACCCCGAGTCGCCCGCCCGGCTGCGGCGCATCCTCCAGATGCTCGCGCGAAACCCGGTGGCGGGCACGGTGATGGCCCAGCCCCGCTCCGCCACGGACGCGGAGATTCTCGCGGTGCACACCCCGGCGCACCTGGAAGCGATGGAGAAGCTGGGCGGCCGCTTCGAGCGCATCGACGAGGACACGGCGGTGTCGCCGGACAGCCTGGACGCGGCGCGGCTGGCGGCGGGCGCGGCGGTGCAGGCCGTGGAGCAGGTGATGGCGGGGCACGCGAAGAACGCGTTCGCGCTGGTGCGTCCGCCGGGCCATCACGCGGAGCCGGACCGGGCGATGGGCTTCTGCCTCTACAACAACGTCGCCATCGCGGCGGAGGCCGGGCGGAGGCTGGGCGCCGAGCGCGTGCTGGTGCTGGACTGGGACGTGCACCACGGCAACGGCACGCAGGCGGCGTTCTTCGGGCGCAGGGACGTGCTCTACCAGTCCGTGCACCAGTTCCCCTACTACCCGGGCAGCGGCGCGGCGCCGGAGGTGGGGCGCGGCGAGGGCCAGGGCTTCACGGTGAACTGCGGCCTGCCGGGCGGCAACACGGACGCGGACTACGGGATGATCTTCGAGGAACTGCTGCTCCCGGTGGCGCAGGCGTACCGGCCGGACCTGATGCTGGTGTCCGCGGGGTTCGACCCGCACCGCGCGGATCCGATTGGCGGCATGGACGTCACCGAGCGCGGCTTCGCGGCGATGTGCACGGCCGTGCGCAAGCTGGCGGAGGAGGTCTCCGGCGGGAAGCTGGTGCTGGTGCTGGAGGGGGGCTATTCGCTGGAGGGGCTGTCGAACTCCGCGCACGCGTGCATCGAGGTGCTGGCGGGAAGAGATGACAGCTTCGCGCCCGGCACCGTGAACGCGGACGCGAGGGCGGCGCTGGCGACGAGCCGTGAAGCGCTCAAGCCGTACTGGGCCAGCGTTCGCTGAAGCGGCCGTTCAGTACAGCGCGTCCCCAGCCATGGGAATGCCAGACAGCTCCAGCAGGAACGCGCCCAGCTTGTAGAAGTCCCGTGCGCGTCCGTCGGGCTCAGACCTCGCTGTCCGGAGGCAGCGGGAGCAGGGACTCCTCCTTCATCAACAGGAACTTGTACGAGTACCAGCACTGCTGAAGGTCCTGTGATTCCTGGGTGCGGTGACTCATGTCCAGCTGTGGCCCCAGCTCCATGGCGAGGGCACCGCGAGGCAGCAGGTCGGGCCAGGTCTCGCTCGTATCGGTGAGGCAGGTGCGCGAGCCCAGGAGGTCGGTCTTCACGACCGACTCCGGCCCCGGCCGCGCTACCCGCCGGACTGACGGCCTTCAATCGCGCACAGGAGCACCGCCGCGGCGATGCCCAGGCGCCGGTCCAGCCGGCGCTGCGTGTCCATGGAGAAGTCCAAGTCGATCTTCTGGATGAACGGGTTGAAGTGCTGCCGGAAGCTGAGCACCTGCTCGCCGCCCAGCGTGCCGGTGAAGGTCTGCGGCAGGAGGTTGGTGAGGAAGCGCCGCACGAGCGCCAGCAGCATGCTGTCCTCCTCCACCTTGCCCACCTCGTTCCCGTCCACGTCCAGGATGAGCCAGGTGTCGCGCAGGATGGAGCTCAGGGCCTTGCGGCGCAGCGCGCCCACCCGCTCCCCCGTGGCCGCGTCCGTGACGTCGTAGGTGGCGCCGAAGTCCAGGATGCCGCGGGCCTGGATGGTGAGCAGTTCCTCCTGCATGTCCTCGCCGCTGTAGATGCGCAGGTCCTCCTTCAGCTTGAAGGCCTTCATCTTCGAGTAGAAGGCGACGTTGCCCGCCTCGTCGTAGATGTGGAACGCGCCGCCGAACAGCTTGAAGAACTTCCGGCGGATCATGTAGCGGGTCTGGCCGAAGCGCCCGGAGGCCAGCTCACTCCGGGGACGGGTCTGAAGGGCGGAGGACATGGCCACCCTCCCTAGCGCGAAGCGGCCCGCGCGGCCAGGGGGCCTGCTGGAGGCCCCGCGGCTGCCTGCCCTTCAGTAGCAGAGGTAGTTGTCGTTCCAGGCGTGGGGGTCCGAGCCCTCGTGGATGAGCGTGCACAGCTTGCCGGCGATGGGGCCGGACTGCGACCACGACAGCTGCAGCGGGCTGGTGGTGGGCACGCAGAGGTAGTTGTCGTTCCACGTGTGGGAGGCGGGCTCCGCGTCCTCGTAGACCTGCGTGCAGCGCATGCCGGCGATGGGGCCCGCGCTGCTCCACGCGAAGCCGTGGTTCACCGTGGAGCACAGGTAGTTGTCGTTCCAGGTGTCCGGATCCGCCCCCTCGTGCACCTGGGTGCAGAACCGGCCGGCCATGGGACCCGCCGAGGACCAGGCGATGTCCGGCATCGTCTGGAGGGCCTGGCGCAGGTTGGGCAGCCGGCCGATGTTGCGTGCATCCGCCGCCTGCGCGGTGCCGGTGGAGGCCAGCAGGCCGCGGACGTAGCGCGGGTCCAGCGCGCCCGTGCCACGCGCACGCGCCACGCCCTGGAGGCTCAGCGCCGCGCCGGTGACGATGGGCGAAGCGCTGGAGGTGCCGCTGAAGGTGCCCGTGTAGTACTGGTCCTCGCCATAGGCGGAGCCGAACAGGTCGCCGTAGCCCATGGACGCCACGCTCTCACCCCAGCCGTGCACGTCCACGCGCGAGCCGAAGTTCGTCCAGCACATGGGCACGCGCGTGGTGGCCGTGCTCGCGCCCACGATGATGGCGCCCGAGTCCCGCACGCCGCGGTTGAAGACCCCGCCGTACGCGGCCTCATCCAGGTTGGCGCTGCCGTTGCCCGCCGCCTCCACCACGGTGACGCCGTTGGCGGTGGCCGTGGCGATGGCATCGTAGTTGGCCTGCCAGTACTCCATCGCGATGTAGTTGCACTGGCTCTGGTTGCAGGTACACGGCGTGCTGTCCGCCGGGCCCTGCGCGTGCAGCTCGATGAGGATGACGCCGCCACGTCCCACGGCCGCCGCCGCGTTGGCGATGGCGGCGGCGGTGCCCTGCGAGGCCGCGGACACGCCCGCCGTCGCGCCGTGCGCGATGCCCGTCACGCCGTAGCCGTTGGCGGTGCCCACGATTTCACCCAGCACTGCGGTGCCGTGGTTGCGCCAGCCCAGGTCGTTGTACTGCGCGCCCAGCTGGGTGAAGAGGCCCGGCATGTCCTCGTGGGTGGTGCGCCAGCCGCCTTCGATGTCCACGAAGCGGATGCCCGCGCCGTTGCCACCGGCGACGCCCCAGGCATAGCGCGCGTCCACGCCGCTGGGGGCCGCGTTGAGGTAGCCCTGGTTGCCCTCGTACAGCGGCGTCGTGGGCGCGATGTCCGCGGCGGCCAGCAGGCTTCGCAGCACGGGCTCCATGCCGAAGTTCACCATCGCCGGTTCGGCGGGAGGCTCCGCGTAGGCGATCTCCACGCTCTCCAGCGCGTTGAGCGACGCGACGAGCTCCGCCACGCGCTCGGCGGTGGTGCCGGGCACGAGCGGCACCGCGTAGTAGAGGTCGAGGTCCGCCAGCTGGCGGCCACCCTGGGACTCGCCCAGGGCCTTTCGCAGGGCCAGCGTGGCCTCATCCTCCGTGAAGAGCCGGCGGAGCGCGGCGGCGCGGGGCGCGCGCTCCAGCAGGGCCTGCGCGGCCTTCACGTCATCGGCCAACCGCGCGTCGGAGAGCCCCTGCCGGGCGAGCAGCGACTGCTCGGACCCGGAGCGCTCCGACGCGAGCGCGCGCAGGGCCTGGCCGCGCAGGCGCACGCGGCTGCCCTCGTGGAACTTCACCACCAGCCGCTCCACCGGCGTGCCGGACGGCAGCGGCTTCTGGAGCCGCTTGTCGGCGGCGACACGGGGCTGCGGCTCCTGGGGAGCGGCGAAGGCGGTGGTGCACAGCGTGAGCCCGACGAGCGCGCCCGTCAGGCGGGATGCGAAACGCGAAGTGGTCATCCGGTTCTCTCGGTGTGGAAGGGGACGTCCCGGACGGAGTCACCAGGCCCACTGCCCGGTTCCTCCGCCGGCCCTGCACCCTAGAATGCCGGTCTGACACGTTAAACTTGCAAAGCGCGTCCAGCCCTCAGGACTCGTGCTGCTGGAAGGCCGCCATCTGCGCCGCCAGCGCGCGCTGGAAGGCGGGCCGCGCCTCACAGCGTTCCTTGTAGGCCTTGAGCGTGGGGTGTGCGTCGAGCACGGCGGTGTGCCGCAGGATGCGCAGCACCGTGGTCATCATCAGGTCGCCCGCGGTGAAGCGGTCCTCCAGGTAGGGGCGGTCTCCCAGCCAGGTGGCCAGCTCTCCCAGCCGGTGGTGGATGCGCGCCTCCACTTCGGGCCGGTGGAGCTTCGCCCACTGCGCGTCCGGCACGAACAGGTCGATCTCCGCCAATTGCTGCACGTGGATCTCCAGCGAGTTCAGCGCCGCGAACACCCACGTCAGCGCGCGAGCGCGGCCTGCTTCGTCCCGGGGGAAGAGCACCTCGCTCCTCGCCGCGATGTGGACCACGATGGCGCCTGACTCGAAGAGCGTCAGGCCGTCCTCCTGGAAGACCGGCACCTGCCCGAAGGGCTGCTGTGCGCGGTAGTCCGGGGACTTCTGCACCTGCGGGTCGATGAGCCTCGCCTCGTACGGCAGGCCGGCCTCCTCCAGCGCCCACCTCACCCGGAGGTCTCGAACGACGCCCTGCGCGAACGGCGGCACCCACTTGAAAGCGCTGACAGTGATCATGCCGGGCAGCCTCGCGTCATGGCCGTGCGCATGACCAGCGTCATGCATGACGCAGGTCGCCGGAGCGCCGCGGCCGCCTGGACGCCCCTGCCCCCGGGACGATGCCCGTGTCAGGCCGGGTGGCCACCTCGTGCGCATGGGGACACCCTGGCTCACCCGCGTCAGTCCCTTCGTGGCTTCGCTCAAGGGCTACGACCGGACGCGGCTGAAGATGGACCTGGTGGGCGCGCTCACGGTGACGGCGCTGCACATCCCGGAGGGCATGGCGTACGCGCAGCTCGCCGGGCTTCCTCCGCAGGCGGCGCTGTACTCCACCCCGGCGGCGCTGGCGCTGTACGCGCTGTTCGGCAGCTCGCGGCAGCTCATCATCGCGGTGTCCGCCAGCGTGTCGGTGCTCTCCGCCGCCACGGTGGGCGCGCTGGCGCAGCAGGGCACGCCGCGCTTCGTGGCGCTCACGGCCGCGCTGGCGCTGATGGCGGGCGGGGTGGCGCTGCTGGCGGGCGTGCTGAAGCTGGGCCGGGCCGCGCAGTTCTTCTCCTCGTCCGTGCTCAGCGGCTTCGTGTTCGGGCTGGCGCTCATCATCGCCATCAAGCAGGTGCCCAAGCTCCTGGGCATCGAGGGCACGAAGGGCGGCTTCTTCGAGCGGCTGGGCTTCATCCTCTCGCATCTGGGACAGACGCACGCGCTGACGCTCATGGTGGGGGCGGCGAGCATCGCGGCGCTGCTGCTCCTGGGACGCGTGTCACGGCGCATCCCGGCGGCGCTCGCGGTGCTGGTGCTGGGCATTGCACTCTCGTCGCTGTTGCACCTGGACGCGAAGGGAGTGGCCATCGTGGGGCACCTCCCCGCGGGGCTGGTGCCGCCCCAGCTTCCGGACGTGACGTTCGGCGACCTGGTGAACCTGCTGCCGGGCGCGTGCGGCATCGCGCTGGTGGCGTTCGCGGAGGCCATTGGCCCGGCGCGGATGTTCGCCGCGAAGCACGGCTACGAGGTGGATCCCAACCGCGAGCTGGTGGGCCTGGGCGCGGCGAACCTGGGCGGAGGCCTGTTCCGGGGTTTCAGCATGGGGTGCAGCCTGTCCAAGTCCGCCGCGAATGATCAGGCGGGGGCCACGACGGAGGTGTCCTCGCTGGTGACGGCGGGGCTGACGCTGCTGGTGGCGCTGTTCCTCACCGGCCTGTTCCGCGCGCTGCCGGAGGCCACGCTGGGGGCCATCGTGGTGGTGGCCATCCTGGGGATGATGGACGTGAAGGAGCTGGTGCGGCTGGCGCGCCTGCGCCGGGCGGACTTCCTGGGCGCGGCGGTGGCCCTGGTGGCGGTGCTGGCCTTCGACGTGCTGCCCGGGCTGCTCATCGCGGTGGGCCTGTCGCTGTTCCTCACCGTGTACCGCGCCAGCCGTCCGCGCGTGAGTGAGCTGGGGCGGGTGCCGGGGACGCTGGACCTGGCGGCCACGCACCGCGAGTCCTCGGCCATCACCCTGCCCGGCCTGTGCGTCATCCGGCCGGAGGAAGGGGTGTTCTTCGCCAACGCCACGTCGCTGCGGGACGAGGTGCTGAAGCACGTCCGCGACGCGAAGGTGCCGGTGCGCGAGGTGCTGCTGGACCTGGAGCTGACGGACGACCTGGACGTGCCGGGCGCGGACATGCTGGCGGGCCTGTACGAGGACCTGTCGCGCCGGGGCATCACGTTGTCACTGGCGCGCGTGCACGCACCGGCGCAGAGGCTGCTGGAGCGCACGGGCGTGATGGCGAAGCTGGGGCGGGAGCATATGTATCCGCACGTGAGGGCCGGCGTGGAGGCCTGGATGGCGCATCACGAGTCCCAGGCCTGGCAGGAGTGGCGCCTCATCCAGGACGGCCTGTACCTGGTGCGCTCGCGCGTGGACGAAGCGGGCGCGATGCTGCACGGCGAGGAGCGCCACCGGCAGGAGGACCTGCTTGTCCGGTTGGACGACGCGGACACGCGCATGCGGGAGCTGCTGCGGAACCTGCCGCATCCACCGTCCGATGACGACTCGCGGGGGCCCGTGCATTGAGCGCCATGGTTGGTAGTGTTCGAGGGTCCCTCCTCGAAAGAACGTGGCCATGCAGGGTCGAGCCGCCGTCACGCTTCTGCTTCTTCTCTCGGCTTGCGCTTCATCAACGCCGGTTCCGAGTACTCGGTCGGCGCGCATCGCCAACCTTCAGAGGGCCGCGAAGCTGCCCTGGACGGATGAGGGACGGTGCGTCGTCCGGGAGGCGTCCCGCCCCTGGGGCGAGGTGGTGGAGCGGTGCTTCCCAGCGCTGGATACCGACCGGGTCCGGTTTCACGACAGCTCGGGACGGTGCACGGTTGCTTCTGCGGACGCAGCGTCCCTGGGGCTGGGAGTCTGTGTCCTGGCCGCGCCAGAAATCGCCGTGGGCGCGGTGATTGTCGTCGGCGTGGTGGTGATCGGCATCGCCATCAAGGAGGAACTGGATGCCTATGAGCTCCGCCAGCTGTATCCGAAGGAGGTAACGTCGACGGTCGGGACGCGGACAGCGCCTCGGGAGACGATGGCGAAGCGAAAGCCGCAGCCGGAACCTTCAGGGCAGGATCTGTTCCCGCCGCTGCCGCCCAGGCACCGCAAGCGTCCCTCCCGCTGCGAGCCCATCCCGGTGCCGCACCTGGGCGGAGATGATGACCACAACACGTGCGCGGATCTCATCCCGCCGAACCGGTATCCCGGCATGGACGTGCTCGTGGATGGGAAGCACTTCGACGCGCTGCAGGTCGGCGCACCCGTGCTGTGGGAGATCAAGACCGACAGATTCGACACGTACAGTGATTACCTCCAGAACCAGGTCGCCGACGATCACGCGGAGGAAATGCGAAACGAGCGCGCCATCGCGAACGACTGCGGATACAACTTCGTTGTCGGGGTAAGCACTCCAGAGCATAAAGCAGCGCTCGTTCGTCGGGCTCCCGCACTTCAGATTGTCGTGACTGGATGTAAACGATGACGACGCGCTCGCGGCTTCACCTCACGGTCTATGCCCCTGCCATGGGGCAAGACGACAACCGCTCGGTCGCGGTTGCCCGCGGAATGGAACTGGCGCTCGCCGGCTTGAGCATGGCTTGGAGACTCTCCAAGGAGGGTCATCCCATCGCCCTGCCCCAGCGTGACGCATGGCTTGCCGAGGCGGCGACACGTCGAAAGTTCCCGATGCTCTGCAACGGTGACGAGAGCTACGCGATAACGGTGAGTGGGTTGGAAACCCCAGCGAGCCAGGCCCCAGGCGCACGGCCGCTGCTCGACGTCCACGCGAGTCTTCCTCTGGATGCGCGCATCATCGAGCACGCGGTGCCATTGCTGATGGCCATCGCGGAGCGCGCCCACGCGTATTGGGGGCATATGTCAGAAGACGCCTTCGGCTTGGAAATTTCGGAACAACTGCGTCGCTCTGCTGATGCGCCGAACGTGTCTCCCCGGGGACTCCCCATGCTGGAAATGCCAGAGCACCTTCGCTCACCAGCGATTCCGCATTTCCTCGGGTGGCTGAACTACTGGTCCGAAGCCGCCGCTCAGGCCATCGGTTTCCCGGACGCTGCTCGCGACTCGGAGCTGCTGTCGCGCTCCCGGCGCACTCCCTCTGGCGGCTGGGTGGTCCAGCTCACGGAGGCCCCGCTCGACTACGGCAACCCCGAGCACATCGAAGCACTCCGGCGGGCCTACGAGCGCTTCCCCGCCATCGGTGGACGCGACTCACGCTGAAGCCCCGGACCTGCCCTCCGGAACGAGGCCCGCGTCCACTTCCGTGGACACCTCGTGCCCAGGAGGTTTCCATGGCAAGCAAGGCGAAGTCCTCGGGCAACGGGCACCGCAAGCAGGCGAAGCAGCAGCCCAACATCCTGGTCATCTGGGGAGATGACATCGGGTTCTGGAACATCAGCGCCTACAACCAGGGGATGATGGGCTACCGCACGCCCAACATCGACCGCATCGCGAAGCAGGGCGCGATGATGACCGACTGCTACGGCCAGCAGAGCTGCACCGCGGGCCGCGCGGCGTTCATCACCGGCATGAACCCGCTCCGCACCGGGCTCACCACCATTGGCATGCCCGGCGCGAAGTACGGACTGCAGGACTCCGACCCCACCATCGCGGAGATGCTCAAGCCCCTGGGCTACACCTGCGGCCAGTTCGGCAAGAACCACCTGGGCGACTCCAATCCCTACCTGCCCACCAACCACGGCTTCGACGAGTTCTTCGGCAACCTCTACCACCTCAACGCGGAGAACGAGCCGGAGTGCCCGGACTACCCCAAGGACCCGTCCTTCAAGGCCCGCTTCGGGCCCCGCGGCGTCCTCCACAGCCGGGCCACCGCGCGCAAGGACGTCACCGAGGACCCGCGCTGGGGCTTCGTGGGCAACCAGCGCATCGAGGACACCGGCCCGCTCACCAAGAAGCGCATGGAGACCGTGGACGGCGAGTTCCTGGAGGGCACCCTGGACTTCATGGAGCGCGCCGTGAAGGACGGCAAGCCGTTCTTCCTCTGGCACAACACCACGCGCACGCACGTCTGGACCTTCCTCCAGGAGAAGTACCGCAACGTCACCGGCTACGGCCTCTACGCGGACGCAATGCGGGAGCTGGACGACATCGTCGGCGTGCTCCTGGACAAGCTGGATGAACTGGGCATCGCGGACAACACGCTGGTCGTCTTCTCCACCGACAACGGCGTGGAGAAGATGGGCTGGCCGGACGGCGGCAACAGCCCGTTCCGCGGGGAGAAGGGCTCGACGTGGGAGGGCGGCGTGCGCGTGCCGTGCGTCGTGCGCTGGCCCGGCGTGGTGGAGCCGGGGCGCGTCATCAACGACATCTTCGCGCACGAGGACTGGATGCCCACGCTGGTGGCGGCCGCGGGCGGCCCCAGGGACCTGGTGGACAAGTGCAAGCGCGGCTTCAAGGTGGGCAACAAGACCTTCCGGGTCCACCTGGACGGGTATGACCAGACGGGGCTTCTGGCCGGCACGGAGGAGGGCCGCAGGAACGAGTTCATCTACGTGCTCGACAGCGGCGACCTGGCGGCGGTCCGCTACAAGGACTGGAAGATCATCTTCAGCTACCAGGACGGCGAAGGCCCGGACATGTGGTTCAGCGGCAAGCGCTTCAACCCGGCGTGGCCCTACCTCATCAACCTGCGCTCGGATCCGTTCGAATCCGGGCCCCACTCCGGCCTGTACACCCAGTGGTACGGCGAGCGCATGTTCACCTTCGTCCCCGCGCAGATGCTGGTGAAGCAGTTCGCGGAGAGCCTCATCGAGTTCCTGCCCAGCCAGGCTCCGGGCAGCCTGAGCATCGGGCCGCTCAAGGAGCAGGTGAAACAGAAGATCGCCGCGGCGCGGAAGCAGAAGGAGGAGCCCGGCGTGGGCGACCAGGTCATGTCCCTGGCGAACGAAGTGGAGCAGTTCATCCACCGATTCCAGCAATCCCACCACTAGCCGACACCCTCCCCGGCCCCCGGTGCGAGTGTCATTCCTCGCGCCGGGCCGGATGTTCTCCAGTGGAGGACATCCATCCATGCACCGCAACGACAGCCGCGACGCCACGTCCGGCGGAGAGACCACCGACACCGCCGCGCGCCCCGGCCGCGCTCCGTTCCCGGACATGGTGTGGATCCCCGGCGGCACGTACTGGATGGGCTCCGACCATCACTATCCGGAGGAGGCCCCCGCGCATCAGGTGACCGTCTCCGGCTTCTGGATGGACCGCTTCACCGTGACGAACGAACAGTTCGCCCGCTTCGTCGAAGCCACCGGCTACGTCACCGTCGCCCAGCGGCCCCTCGACCCCGCGGACTATCCCGGCGCCACGCCGGAGTCCCTCGTCCCCGGCTCGCTCGTCTTCCAGAAGCCCCCGGGGCCCGTGGACCTGGGCAACGTGGCCAACTGGTGGGGCTACGTCCCGGACGCCTGCTGGAAGCACCCCGAAGGGCGCCGCTCCTCCCTGAAACACCGCCGCGACCACCCCGTCGTCCACATCGCCTTCGAGGACGCGGAGGCCTATGCCACGTGGGCTGGCAAGGTCCTCCCGACGGAAGCCGAGTGGGAGCGCGCCGCTCGCGGCGGCCTGGACCGCAACGAGTTCTGCTGGGGCAATGACTTCACCCCCAATGGCGAGCACCTGGCCAACACCTGGCAGGGCTACTTCCCGTGGCAGAACCTCCGCGAGGACGGCCACGAGGGCACCTGCCCCGTCGGCGCCTTCCCGCCCAACGGCTACGGCCTGCACGAGATGGCCGGGAACGTCTGGGAATGGACCACCGACTGGTACCAGGAGCGGCACCAGGGCAACAAAGGCAAGGCGTGCTGCATCCCCGTCAACCCGCGCGGCCCCACCACCGCGCAGGGCAGCCAGGATCCGTCCACGCCCGCCATCGCCATTCCCCGCCGCGTGCTCAAGGGCGGCAGCCACCTGTGCGCGCCCAACTACTGCCGCCGCTACCGCCCCGCGGCGCGCTCGCCCCAGGCCGTGGACAGCGGCGCCAGCCACATCGGCTTCCGCTGCATCGTGCGTCCCTAGTCGCGCCCCACGAAGAGGCGCCGCGGCACCACCACCGTGGCGAACACCAGCCCCAGCACCAGCTGGAGCGCCACCAGCAGCACGTTGAACAGCCGGGCGTCCTCCGCGCCTCCCATGCCGAGCAGCGCCACGAGGGCCTCCGCGCCGATGAAGCCCGGCGCCAGCTGCAACAGCCCCGGCAGGATGACCGTCATGGGCATCCGGTCCTTCCCCCTGCCGTAGAGCAGCCCCGCCACGCCCAGCACGAACGCGGCCACCAGCGGGCTGCCCCGCTCCCCGAGCACCCACTTCGCCGCCGCCTGCGTCCCGTACGCGAGCAGCACCCCGCCGACGATGGCCGCCAGGTCGCGGGGCCGCCCCGACATGCACACCGACAGCGCCACGCCGCCCACCGCCATCAGGACGAACGTGAGCAGGGGCGGCAGCGCGTGCGCCTCGAAGCGCGGCGGCAGCGGCCAGAAGAACTCCCAGAGCGTCCCCGCCGCCGCGACGCCCACGCCCAGCATCATGAAGCGCAAGAGGCCGTACATCAGCCGGGGCAGGCCCGCCTCCACCGACTCCAGGGCCAGCTCCAGCGAGCCCAGCGTCACCACCATCGCGGGCACCAGCAGCACCATCCCGCCGAACAGGGCCCGCACGGCGTTGAAGGGCGGCAGGAGGAACGTGAGTCCGAACGCCACCAGCGTCCCCAGGAACGCGGCGAGGAAGCTCTTCTGCAGGTCCACCCGCTGCGAGCGCAGCGTGCCGAAGTGGATGCCCCCCGCGAGGACGCCCACGAGGAAGGCCA
>NZ_RAWL01000192.1:0-15873 GCF_003668885.1 Corallococcus sp. AB049A
GAGCCGGATGGCCGGCAGACCCTCGAGGATGGTGGGCCGCTCCATCGCGTCCTGGCGGACCTCCACCGTGGGCGACGGATCCGACGACGCGGGGCTGGGCCGCATCTTCGCGCGCGCCGCCTCCTCCAGCGCCTCCACCGGGAAGGCGGGACGGGTGGACTCGTCCACCACCACGCCCGGGCGCGTCTCACCGTCGTCGCGCGCGCCACCACCGTCCTCGCGGCTGCGGGGCGTGGGGTGGAACGACAGCGGCTCCACCGGACCATCCAGGCGGATGGTCTTGGGCGGCAGCGGGGCCGCCGGCATCGTCGGGCGCGGCGCGGGGGCGGCCAGCGACTCGTACGTGCCGCTGCCGCGCATGTCGCGAGACACCTCGCGCAGCGACGTCAGCAGGCGCCGCTCGGACTGGTAGTCCGCGGAGAACAGGTCGCGCATGAAGCGGCTGACGCTCTCCGGCCCCGCGCTGGTGTCGATCTCCATCAGGCACGCCTGCAGGCGCACCCGGAAGTCCTCCGCCGTCTGGAAGCGCTGCGTTGGCTCCACCGCCAGCGCCTTCGCCACCAGCTGTGACACCGCCGGCGGCGTCAGCGGCTCCACTTCGTTGAGCGGCGCCACCTTCGGGTTCGCCACGGCGGACATCAACTCGCCGGGCGGCAGCGCGTCGAAGGGGTTCTTGCCGGAGATGAGCTCGTAGAGACACAGGCCCACCGCGTACAGGTCGCTGCGGCGGTCCACCGGCTGGTGCCGGGCCTGCTCGGGCGACATGTAGAGGAACTTGCCCAGGATGATGCTGGGGTTCGTCTTCGCCGCCGACAGCCGGCTCTTGGCCAGGCCGAAGTCGATGACCTTCACCTCCCCCTCGTAGGAGATGAGGATGTTCTGCGGCGAGATGTCCCGGTGGACGAGCTTCAGCTCCTTCTCTTCCTCGTCCCGCTTGCGGTGCGCGTACGCCAGCGCGTCCAGCACCCGGCCCATCACGTACAGCACGAAGGTCAGCGGCAGCGGCGTCTGCCGGTCGCGCACGCGCGCGGCCACCTTGCGCAGGTCCTTGCCGTCCACGTACTCGAGGGCCATGTAGGCCTCGCCCTCGTGCACGCCCATGTCCAGCACCTGCGCGATGGAGCCGTGCCCCAGCCGCACCAGCGTGCGCGCCTCACCGACGAAGCGGTCGACGAAGTCCTGGTCCTCCGCGAACTGCGGGAGGATCTTCTTGATGACGCACAGCTTCTCGAAGCCCTGCGCGCCCTCCAGGCGGGCGAGGTAGATCTCCCCCATGCCGCCGGTGGCCAGATGCGACAGGAGCGTGTACCGGCCGAAGGGCTGCGGCCGGAAGGGACGCAATCGGGCGGGCTGGGTCGAAGAGTTCATGCGGTGCGGGGGTCCACCACGGAAACCGCATTGAACCCCGGGCAGGCCCCCCGCTTCAACCCGTCAACCGGCCGCGCCGGCCGCCTCACCGGATACCGGGGTTGGTCAGCATGCCCATGTCCTCTTCAATCACCTCGAAAACCGCCACCTTGTCCCGGGGCGGCCGCACCACCCGCTCCCCCAGGGGCATGACGTCGAAGCGGGCCCCGGTGGCCGCCAGCAGCTTCCCCGTCATCAGCACCTGGCCGGGCGCCGCGGTGGAGGCCAGCCAGCCTGCCACCCCCATGCCCTCTCCCACGGCGCTGTACTCCGTGCGGGCCTCCGTGCCGATCATCCCCACCAGCGCCTTGGTGGAGTGCAGCGCGATTCTCAGGTCGCAGCGCTCGTCCTGGGGCCTGCGGGCCATGCCGCGCTCCCAGTCCGCGCGCAGGGCCAGCGCCGCGCGCACCGCGCGGACCGCGTCGTCGCCCTTGGCGTAGGGCACGCCGAAGAGCGCGCGCATGGACTCGCCCAGGAAGCCTTCGACGGTGGCCTCGAAGGAGAAGACGATGCCGCTCATGCGCGCGTGGAAGTCGTTGAGCAGCTGCGTGGCCCGCGCCGCGCCCAGCCGGCCAATGACAGCGCCGAAGTCCGCCAGCTCCGCGTGCAGCACGGTGAGGTTCTTCTCCTCCAGGCCGGGCAGCTTGCCGCCGGTGCGCTGGGCCTCGGCGGAGCGGCGCTCGGCCACCTCCGGCGAGTGGTAGCGCTCCAGGTTGCGCCGCATCCGGTCCGTGCTGGAGCCGTCGCGCACGGCGAAGCGCTGCACGCCGCTGGCCACCAGGTGCGCCACCGCGGTGCACGCGTCCAGCATCAGCTCCAGGCTGGTGTCGCCGCCGCCGGGCACGTTGACGTAGAGCACGCCCGCGAACGGAGGCTCGGTGCCAATGGGGATGCACAGCACCCGGTCCACGCCGTACATGATGACGCTCTCGCGTCCGGCGAAGCGGCGGTCGTCCTTCACGTCGCCCACCGCGATGGCGCGGCCCTGGCGGATGGCCTCGTCCACGATGGCGTCCGACACGGGCACTTCACCCTTGGCCAGCCGCCCCCGGTGGCGCACCGCCGCGGGCACCAGCGGCCCGGTGGCGTGCTTGAGCAGCACCACCGCCGTCGTGGCGTCCGTGCGCTCCAGCAGCCGGTCCATGGCGGACTCCAGGAACGCGGTCAGCGTGCGCGCGGTGGCCAGCGCCTCCGCGGCGTGCACCAGCAGCACCAGCGTCTCATAGGACACGCGAGGGCTGGCCACGGCGGAGCCCGAGGGCACGGGCGAAGGACCGGAGAACGCGTCGTCGAAAGGCAGCGGCCCCACGTTGTCGAGGAGGCGCAGCACGTCCGCGTCCTTGACGTTCTTGGCCAGCAGCACGGAGGGGCCCACGTCCGTACCGTGCCCGAAGCGCACGACGCCGCCCGCGCCCAGGTCCATCATCTCCGTGGCGGCGTTCTCCACCGTGTGCGGCTGGCGCACCGCCAGGGTGTTCTCCCCCAGCGTCACGGTGTCGCCCGCGTTCAGGTGCTTGCTGCCCTGCAGGGGCGAGCCGTTGACCCGGCTGCCGTTGCGGCTGCCCAGGTCCTCGATGCGCAGCACGTCACCTTCGACGTAGAGGCGCGCGTGCCGGCGCGACACCAGGTCGCCGCCCAGCACGATGTCGTTCTCGTCCGCACGGCCGAGGCTGGTCACGCCCTCCGGCAGGTCGTACGACGTGTCGAAGTAGCCGGGGCCGTTGATGATGATCTGCCACATCGGGCGCAAGACATTACACGACCTCCCAATCTTCCGAGAGTCCGAGACGTTTTCCCGTGGAAGACGGGCATCCAGGCGAGGCCCCGGCAGCCCTCCCGCGTCGCGTCATACCCGGGGCTCCCTCGGGATGCGCGAGGGAGCCTGGGGTCGGAGTTCACCTGGGGCGGTGGATGAAGAGGGAGTCACCCACGCGCAGTGTGTGGCAGGGGCCCCCCACCCCACCCGCCTCCGCGTCGCCGGGAGGCAGGTGGGGCGCGCGTGCTCAGGGGATGCCGCCGTCCGCGAGCTGCCCGTTCACCACCGACAGCGCGTCCAGGTCGAAGCCGCCGGACGTGCCGCCGTAGCTGTTGAACCCCGTGTCGGTGAGGCGCACGAAGCGCGCGCGTGACAGCCCCACGTCCGCCAGGTCGAAGGCGTCCCCGCCCGCCACCGTCGGGTCGGTGGGGGACACGCCGTTGCCGGGCGTCGTGAACACCGGATGCGTTCCGGCGCAGCCCGGGTAACCGCCGTCCTTGTCGGTGGCGTCGCAGGGGAAGTCGAACCAGGTGACGCCGTCGTCGCTGACGGACACCCGGGCCGTCTCCGCGAAGATGTCTCCGCCCACCTTCTGGAACGCGTTCTCGAAGACGAGCAGGTCCACGCCGGGGCCATCCACCGCGAACAGGTCGGTGAACTCCAGCGTGACGGACCCGCCCTTCCCCAGCGACAGCACGTCCAGCGAGCCGGAGAACTGCCCCGTGCCCACCGGAGGCCCGAGCACGACGTCCGGGAGGCGGTCCTGCCCGAAGCCGGCCGAGTCACCGAACTGGTACGCCGTCACCCGGTCCGCGAACGGATCCACCGGACGCGAGCCCGCGTCAGTGCCGGCATCGGCTTCCGTCCCAGCGTCGACGTCCGTCCCGGCATCGGAGACGCCGGCATCCACGAGGGTGCCGGCATCAACGATGTCGCCCGTGGGCATGGGAGCGGGTTCTGGGTCGCCCGAGCACGCGCCCAGGGTCAGCAGCGCGCCGAGCGCGAGCAGCGGGCGCATGCTCACTCCCGCGCCTGCTGGATGCGCACGAGGCGGCGGCCGTTGACGTCCGTCACGCCCACGAGCAGGTCCGCGCCCAGCGACGACAGCAGGTCCACGTTCGTGCACGCGTCCGTGGCGTTGAGCACCGCCGCGCGTGTGCCCACGCTGATGGGCTGGTTGCCGCCCAGGCCGGGCGTGAGCGAGAAGCGCGACACGTCCGTGACGACGAAGCTGGTGGCACCGTAGGCGCCGCGCGCCACCGCCACGCCGTTGCCGAAGCCCGCGGCGGCGTTGAAGTCCGAGCCCACGTCCACCTTCGGCTCGTTCACGAGCACCACCGGCGTGCGCGAGGACAGCGCCTCCGCCAGCTTCGTGCTGGACACGGCATGGGCCACGTTCACGTAGGTGTCCACCGCCGCGTAGCCGAACACCGCGATGCCGTTCTCCGCGATGGCGGAGAAGCCGCTGGCGCCCACCTGCGCCGGGAAGTCCACCACCTTCGCGGCGGAGTAGGGCTTCGCGGAGGTCACCAGCGCGTAGACGCCCAGGTCGCCCGACACCGTGTCCAGGCCGCCGCCGTTGATGAAGAACGCGTCCGTGGTGCCCACGGCGGTGTAGTTGGACGGGGCGTCGAGGTACGTCGTCGCTTCGCGCTTGGACGGATCCATCACCGCGACGGTGCCCGGCGCGGGGAAGCCGCTCTTCGTGTAGCCCGCGAGCAGGCGCGTGCCGTCATGAGCCAGGAAGTAGGACGGGAAGGCCTTGGTCGGGTCAGCGCGATCCGCGGGCGCGAGGACCGTGTCGATGGCCGTGTCCCCCAGCGTCACGTCCGGCCAGGTGCCCAGCGCGACGACGTCACGGCCCGTGGCCGTCTGGCGCAGCGCGTAGAGCGAGTACGTGGGGCCGGGCGTGGACACCACCGCGAGCACCTCCGTGGACAGGGCCGCGGACTCCGCGACGGTGAAGCCCGTCTGGAGCTGGAGCGTGCCCAGCACCTGCTCGCGAGGCAGCGTCGCGCAGGCGACCGTGCCGCCGTCGGTCCCCGTGCCACCATCGGTGCCCGCGTCCGTCCCGGTGCCCGCGTCGGTCTGCGTGCCGGCGTCGGTGCCCGCGTCGTTCCCTTCGATGTCGACGGTGACCTGGGTGCACTTCTCCTCGACGCAGGCCCAGGCCTGGCCCTCCGGGGCCACGCCCTTGTCGCGGCAGTCGAAGACGTCCACGCACTCATCGCCGCAGCCGGTGCCGCCCAGCACCACCGCCAGCAGCGCGCCCATCAGCGCCGCTCGCTGGCCCTTCGTGCCCATCCGCTTCATGTCGGTCCGCATCGCGTCCTCGCTCCTGGCCTTCCCGCACGAAATGCGGAAGGCATGCCCCTGGCGGGAGGCTGGGCGGACGGAAGACGCTGGACCGCCGGGCGCGTGCCGCACCCGGGAGGCCTGTCTTCGCCGTCAGCTCCCCGCGGAGGTTCCGGTCTGTCGCCGGGCCCTCCGAAGGGAGGGACACCGGGTCGTCGCCAGGTCTTCGGACTCGCGGGAGCGGGGTTCGTGCGAACGCCGCTCCTGCTCACCGCTGCGGGGCAGTCCCGGATTCGCACCGGGTTCCCTGGAAGCCCCCACGCCCCATGGCGGGAGAGCATCGATGACGGGGCGGGACTATGGCGCCCCCGAGGCAAAGTCAATGCGCCGCGGGTTCACCGCGGCGCCCGGAGGACGCTTACCGCGCGTCACGGATGCGGACGAGCCGCGCGCCGTTCTTGTCCTGCACCTTCACGAGCAGGTCCGAACCCATGGGGATCATCGTCGAAACAAAGGTGCACTGGTTCGGGAAGACGAGGACAGGCTCGGGGGCTCCCACCGTGACGGTCGCGCCCGCGTTCGTCACCGTGAAGGCGAAGCGGGCAACATCCGTGAAGGCGAAGTCGGGCGGGGTGTCGCCGCCGCGCAGCACCGCGACGCCGTCGCCCATCGCGGAGACAGGGCCCAGGAAGCTGAACGCCTCGGGGGCATCCGCCACGGCGAATGGCGTCCCCGTGTCGAGCGCCTGTTCCATCACGGCCGGTGCCACCGCGTGGCCGTGGTAGCGATTGTCCGACGGGGCAAGGTAGCTGAGCATCGCGACGCCGTTGCTGGAGACGCTGATGGCGCCACCGCCGTTGTTGTTCTCGGGGAACGTGCCGACCTTGAAGGCGGTGAACGGAGCGGCGCCGGTCTTGAGCGCGTAGACGCTCCGCCCCTCGGACACGGTGCCCAGGCCATCGCTGACGGTGAGGAACAGGCCGGGGGCGGCGCCCGCGTACAGGATGTTGGGCGCGGGGAGATAGGTGGAGGCCTCCGCCGCGGCGAGGTCGTGGATCCCCACGGCTCCGGCTGCCGGAGCAATCCCGCCGCTGGGCCGCATGTAGCCGGTGAGCAGGTGCTGCCCATCCGTCACGAGGGCGCTGGCGATCCACCCCGGGGTCGTGCCCCGGTCCTCGGGAGCGAGCACGTCGAACAGCGGCGCAGCCCCCAGCTCCACCTGGGGCCAGGTCCCCAGCGAGTACACCACCGGCGCCTCGGAGGACTGCACCGAGCCCCCAACCACCGCGTAGAGCGAATACGTGGGGCCGGGCGTGACGACGATGTGGCCCGAGTTGGCCAGGCCAGACACCGGCGCGGACTCGTCCGCCACGTAGCCCGTCTGGAGCTGGAGGGTGCCCAGCTTCGGGTCATACGTGGCGCTCTCGCACGGGTCGGGGTTCGGCTCCGGCTCGGTCCCCGCGTCGGTCTCCGTGCCCGCGTCCGCTTCGGTCCCTGCGTCGGTGCTGGTGCCCGCGTCGGTCTGCGTACCCGCGTCGCCACCGGTGTTGTTGTTGATGGCGACCTGGGTGCACTTCTCCTCGACGCAGGCCCAGGCCTGACCCTCGGAGGCCGCTCCCTTGTCACGACAGTCGAAGGAGTCCACACACTCCTCGCCGCAGCCCGCGCTCCCCAGCATCACCGCCAGCAGCGTGCCCATCCACATCGTGTTGCTGCGCATCCGTGTCCTCGCTCCTTGCCCGTGGGCCTTGATGGCGCACGGGTATCGGTGGCGGCGAGGAAGAGACAGACACGCGGAGTCACCGCAAGCCAATTCACTCGCGGAAGGGACGCCGGCGACCCGGCTCAGGGCGCGCGTGGCGTGGGTTCCGCGCGGCGGTCGCGCATCAGCACGTAGCGCCGCGTGCTGCCGTCCACGACGACGGTGGACACCACGCGCCAGCCCTCCGCGCCCAGACGCTGGAGCTCCGCGAGGTCCTCGTCCGGGCCCTCGCGCTTGACGAAGGTGTACTCGTACGCCGTTGCCGGCGGAGGCGCGGGCGGCGGCGGCGCTTCCTTCTGCGGCGCGGCGCGCGTGCGGGACGTCTGGGCCCAGGCCGCCGAGGGCATGAGGGAGATGGCGGCCGCGCCAAGCAGGACACCTGGCAACACGACGAGTGAGGCGAGACGACGATTCATGGAAGCACATCCGGGGGAGGGACAGCGGGCATGTAATGCCGCCACCCCCACCCCGGAAGCCTCGCGCGGCCCGGACGCGCGGTATGAGCGCACGAAGCCGCCGGGACCGTCCGCTGGAGAACGGCCCCGGTGCTCGCGGCGCGACTACGGCAGCTGCACGCCGTTCACGACGGCGACGGCATCCAGGTCGAAACCGCCGCTGGTGCCCGCGTAGCCGTTGGCGCCCGAATCGCGGATCCGCACGAAGCGGGCGCGGGTGAGGCCCACGCTCGCCAGGTCGAAGCCGTCCCCGCCCGCCACGGCCGGGTTGGTGGCCGGGATGCCATTGGAGGGATTCGAGTACACGGGCGTGACGCCCGCGCAGCCCGGGTAGTTGTTCGCCACGTCGGAGGACGCGCACGGGAACTCGTGCCAGGTGACGCCGTCGTCGCTGACGGCCACCACGCCCGTCTCCGCGAACGGCTTGCCGGTGGGCTTGAGGAACGCGTTCTCGAAGACGAGCAGGTCCACGCCCGGCCCATCCGTGACGGCGATGTCCGTGAACTCCAGCACGATGACGCCATTGCGCCCGAGCGACAGCACGTCCAGCGAGCCCGAGCTCGCGCCATCGCCTTGCGGCGCACCCAGCACGATGCCCGGCAGCTGGCTCTGACCAAACCCGGCGGCCGCGCCAGGAGTGAAGGACACGATGCGGTCCGCGAACGGATCACCCACCAGAGACCAGGCCTGGAGGGAGTCCTGCCAGTCCTCGCCGCCGCAAGCCACGGTGAGGAGCGCGGTGAAGCCCAACGCGCACGACTTCGGAAGAAGGGTCGTCTTCATGGGCGTGCTCACTGAGCCTGCTGGATGCGGACCAGGCGCGCGCCGTTCTTGTCATCCACGCCGACGAGCAGGTCCGCGCCGATGGCGGTCAGCCCGGTCACGCGCGTGCACTGGTCCGCGTACACGAGGACGGGCTGACGGGCACCGACGGACACGGTCGCGCCGGCGTTCGTCACGGTGAAGGCGAAGCGCGAGACGTCCGTGCCGGCGAAGTTGTAGGCGGGCGGGACGTAATCACCGCGGAGCACGGACACGCCATCGCCGTGGCCCGAGGCCGCGACGAAGTTGGAGCCCACGTCCAGCGCGGGCGCATCCGCCACGGCGAACGGCGTACCGGACGAGAGCGCCTGCGCGATGACCGCCGGGGCGACCGCGCGGCCCTCGTTGAGGAAGGTGTCATCGGAGAAGTAGCCGAGCATCGCGACGCCGTTGGTGGACACGGCGGTGAAGCCGCTGCCACCGGTCTCCGGCGGGAGCGTGCCCACCTTCAGCGAGGTGTACGGCGTGACGTCCGTCTTCAGTGCGTAGACGGCCAGGCCCGCGGACACGGTATCGAGCCCGCCGCCGTTGATGAGGAACGCGCCCGGCACGACGCCCGCGGAGAAGTTGCTCGGAGCGGAGACGTAGGCCGGAGAGGACGGAGCGGCGCTGTCATACACGCCCACGGAGCCCGGGAAGCCGCCGCCGGACTTCGTGTAGCCGGTGAGGACGCGCTGGCCATCCGTCTCCAGGAAGGGGCTGAGGAAGAGCGAAGCGGAGGGGCCCCGGTCCGACGGAGCCGCCACGTCGAACAGCGGCGTCGTGCCCAGTGCAACCTGAGGCCACGTGCCCAGCGAGTACAGCGCATGCGGGCCGACGGAGTCCTTCGACACCACCGTGTAGAGCGAGTACGTGGGACCCGGCGTCACGCCCACCGGGCCCGCTTCCGAGGGCAGCGTCGCGGCCTCACCGGCCACGAAGCCCGTCTGGAGCTGGAGCGTGCCCAGCTTCGGATCGTAGGCAGCGGTGTCGCACGGATCATTCGAGCCCGCATCGGGCTCCGTTCCGGCATCCGTGCCCGCGTCCGTACTGGTGCCTGCGTCGGTCGTCGTCCCCGCGTCGGTACTGGTGCCCGCATCGGTCGTCGTTCCCGCGTCGGTGCTCGTTCCCGCGTCGGTCTCCGCGCCCGCATCCGGCACGGGGACGGTCGTCAGCTCGCACTTGTTCTCGACGCAGGCATAACGCTGTCCCTCGGGGGGAGCGCCCTGGTCGCGGCAGTCGAAGGCATCCACGCACTCATCGCCGCAACCCGTGCTGGTCAGCGCCATCACGAGGGCCGTCAGTCCCCACGCGAAGCTCTTGAGACCCCGTCCCGTCATCATCCGCTCGGTCTTCATCCGCGACTCCCTTGCATCGCCCCCACGGGCGAGGTGAATCCAAGGGGCGTGGACGGAGAGCGGACCGCGAACGAGGGACACGTCAGGACACGACACGCCGCGCGAGCGGAAGACCTCCGTCACCTCCCCTCGGAGGCTCCGGTCTGGCCATGCCCGGAGGCATGGGTCGTGGCAGGTCTTCGGACTCACAGGCGCGGGTGGCCCTCATCGGGTCACCCACCTACTGGCCGTCGCTTCCCAGCCCATTCCAGAGCCAGTGCTTGCGAGGACGGCGTTCGTTCCTGCTCACCGCTGCGGGGCAGTCCCGGACTCACACCGGGTTCCCTTTAAACGCCACACCGTGCGGGTGCGGCGTACCAACGACGCGCGCTGGAGTATGGCGGACGGCAGGGCTTGTCAATGCGACGCTTCAAGGCACCGCGACGATGTCGATGGCATTGGAGATGCCGCGCCGGGAGTCCACCGGACACGCATCCAACGCGGGCCCCTTCGCTTGCGGAGTGGAGTTGCCGCGCCGCTCGACGAACTGGCCGTCGCGCACCTCCACCACGAACACGCGGCCCGCGTTCACGTCCGTGACGTACACGGCATTGCCCACCACCGCGAGCCGTCCGCCCACCGCGAGGTCGCAGCCGTTCTCCGGCCCGCCGGTGCAGCCCGGAGACAGCGCATACGACGCCACGGGCTTGTCATCCTTCACCAGCACCAGCCCCGTGGCCCGCACGGCCTTGGCGCGGTAGCCGCTCGCGGTGTCGAACACCGCTTCGCCCAGGCAGCTCACCACCAGCTGGTCGCCCACGGCCCGCACGTCGCCCGCGTTGAGACAGTCCTTCGCTCCCAGGTCGATGGCGTGCACCCCGCCATCCGCCGGGTCGATGCGCGCGAGCATCCCGGGCCCGTTGGGCAGGTAGTCATTCGCGGGGTTCAGGTTGGTGAGCGCCACGTAGACGCCCGCGTCCACTGCCACCGCCGCGTACGGAAGCGCCATCGTCGTCCCACCGTCGAAGGACTTGAGGTCCAGGCCGGTGAGCGGAACGGTGTCCACGAGCCGGGGCTTCTCCGGGTCGCTCACGCTGACGCGAGCCACGGCGTTGCCCTGCTTGAAGTCGGATCCGGCCGTGCCGAACAGCGGGATGTAGAACGTGTCGCCGCGCTTCGCGATGGCCTGCGGGCTGGTGTTCGCGCCCAGGTTCACCTGCCCCACCGTGCGCAATCCCAATCCCCCACCCTGTGAAGCGCCCTCCCGCTTGAGCACCTGGAGCGTGTTGTTCACCGAGTCGAGGACATACACATACGGAGGGTCCACGAGGATGTCATTGGGCGAAGCCGCCACCGCGCCCAGCGAGTCCTCCTCCGCCACCGTCCCCAGCGCCCCCGCCGGAGCCTGCGACAGCACCGAGCGCGCCGCGTCCGCCACCAGCACCACGCCATCCCAGGCCGCCAGCGCCTGCACGCCCGAGCCGAACTGCCGCCGGGGCCCCATCCGGTCCGTCCCCGCCTGGATGCCGACGAGCTGCCCGTTGGTGTAGCAGGCCGTCACCACGTCATACATGCACCGGCCCGAGTGGCACGACTGCACGTCCGGACACACCGCGCCGCAAGCACCGCAGTTGAGCGGATCATTCGCGAGCACGACGCAGCTGTCCCCGCACCGCTCGGCACCGGCGGAGCAGCCCTCGCGGCACGAGCCGGACTCGCAGACCTGTCCGGAGGGGCACGCGGCGCCGCAAGCACCACAGTTCAGCGGGTCGCTCGCGAGCGCGACGCACGCGTCACCACAAACCTCCGTGCCCGGCTGGCAGCCACACACGCCCGCCTGACACGTCTCTCCCGAGCCGCAAGCGGTGCCACACGCGCCGCAGTTCGAAGGGTCGCCCTGCAGGTCCACGCACTCGGCGCCGCAGACGTCCAGGCCGGAGGTGCACAGGACCTTCTCCTCCGGGCAGCCGGTGAGCAGCGCCGCCGCCAGGGCCGACAGCAGCAGCGCGAGCCGCGCATCAGGGAGGGGACGCGACATGGGAGTCCTCGGAAGCAGAAGGGTCGAGCGCCACGGCGAGCGTCACGTAGACGGCGCGGCCGGGCAGCGGCATGCCGGTGAAGTCGGCGGTCCGCGCATCGAGCAGGTTCTTCACGTCGAACGACACGGTGAGGTCCGGCCGGTGCAGGAACGTGCTGGAGGCCCCCACGTTCACCCAGGTGCGCGAAGGCAGGGACAGGCGCGCTTCGCCCACGCGGTTGATCAACTGCGAGGACTGGATGAGGACCTCGGTGCGGCCATTGAGCCAGTCCGGCCCCACGCGCAGCCGGCCCACCCACTTGTGGCGAGGCCGGTACGGCAGCTCCTTGCCGAAGTAGCGAGGGTCGCCGTAGCGGTTCTGCGTGCGGGTCCACGCATAGCTGCTGGTGGCGGTGAGCCACGCGAGAGGCCGCGCCTCCAGCTCCACCTCCGCGCCCCACACGCGAGCGGCGGCGAAGTTGTAGGGCTTGGCCAGGTTCGGCGGATACAGCTCGTAGGCGATGAGGTTCTCGTACACCGCCGCGAAGCCGCCCGCGGTGACGCTCCAGACGTCGTCGCGCCAGAGGGCGGCGGCGTCCACGGAGAGGGCGCGCTCGGGCTTGAGCTCCGGGTTGGGTAGCAGCAGGCCCTGACGGATGTAGAGCTCCAGGAACGACGGCGCGCGGTGGGACTGGCCCGCGTTGGCGCGCACGCCGAAGCCACGGCCCAGGTCCACGCTCGCGCCCAGCTTGGGAGACAGGAGCGAGTAGTGCCCCACGCGCTCCACGCGCAGCGAGGGCACGAGCTTCAGGCGCTCGGAGAACAGGGACAGCTCGTCCATGGCCATGACGCTCGCGCGCCACCACGACGCGGCCTGACCGCCCAAGGCCTGCGTGACGGACTCCGACGAGCCGGTGAGCGTGACGGCGAGCGCGTTGGGCCCCAGCACCGCGCGGCCCTCCAGCTCCACCCCGCCCACGGTGTAGCGCTGCGCGCCGGAGTCCACGCCGGTGGAGCCACCGGTGACGTCCAGCCAGTCGCGGCGGAAGAAGCCGCGAGCACTGCCCTCGCCCGTGTCGCCGAAGGGCCGGGCCCAGCGCGCGCCCAGCGACAGACGCGTCTGGTCCTGACGGCGGGACACGGTGGGGTTCTGCACGGTGCCCGCGAGCGCGCGGTCCTCCAGCGACAGCTCCGCGAGCACGTCCACGCGTCCGCCACCGTCCAGGCCATGGCGGTACTTCAGGAGCGTGCCGCCGCCGCGAGCGTCATTGCGCGTGCGCACCTCCTGCGTGAGCGGGTTGTCATCCAGCGCGGGCAGCTCGTCCACGCGGTAGCTGAAGTCGCCCTGGGAACGGCCACCGTGCAGCAGCACCAGCGCCTGCCCATCGAGCACCGAGCCCGACGCGGCGACGTGGGCCATCACGGTGTCGAAGCTGCCGTAGGTGACCTCACCGCTGGAGAGCAGCCGTGACGAAGGCGCGCGGGTGACGAGGTTGACCGCGCCGCCCAGGCCGCCCGCGCCGTAGCGGGCACCGGCCGCGCCGCGAAGGATCTCCATGCGCTCCAGCAGCGCGACGGGGATGAGCGACAGGTCCGCGACGCCGCCCGCGCCATTGAGCGGGATGCCATCCAGGAACACGAGCACGCCATTGGACGACGCGCCGCGAACGACCAGGCTCTTGCTCTGGCCATAGCCGCCGGAGTCCTGCACGACGAGGCTCGCGGATCCGCCCAGCAGCTCCGCGGTATCGCGGGCCTCGCCAGCGCGTTCGCGAGCGTCGATGACGGTGATGGCGCCGGTGGGGTCACGGCGCCGGGCGGAGTCGACGGGGGCTTCGGGGACTTCCTTGCCGATGACCTCCACGGTGGGGAGGACGAACTCGGGCAGAGGCGTTTCCTGCCCGGTCTGGGCCTGTGCCTGGAAGCTGATCACCCAGCCGAAGAAGGCCTGGGCGGGAAGCGAGCGTCGCATGCTCCGCCTTCCGCTCCCTCCGTCGAAGAGAGAAGGCCTGACGGCAGCACCGCTGCCGCACCCCTGGGCAGGTCTCCTGGCTGACGGACTCCAGACGTGGGCGCACGTTGCGCCCTTCTGGAAGGAACCCTCCACCTTCCCTTCGCCCGAGGCGAAAGTGGTGACAGCCGAGGCTTCCAGCCCTGGACCTCAGGGCAACCCGTTCACAGTGGCGGGACCGCGCCGGACTCGCACCGGCTTCCCTCTTGAAGGCCCGGCATGGGCACCCAAGGGCCGGGCCGTTCTAGGAGGTCACCCCAGGCCCGTCAAGGCGCGCCCTGTGTGGACCGGAGCCGTTGTTTCCTCCCCCGGGGCTTCCGCTTCGGGCCCCTGATCGCCGCGGCTGACGTGCTGGAAGCGACGTCCACCTCGCTCCCAGTCCTACCTTCAAGCCGCGCACGCGCGGACGCAATCGCGCGGTGGAGACGTTCCTGGAGGACCTCACGCGGAGGCAGCTCCGTCAGGTACTCAGCGACATGGATTCCACGTGCGTCGAGGTCCAGGTATTCGACCGTCTCGCGCTTTTTGCCCGCGCACAGGATGATGCCGAGCGGAGCCTGCTCCTCGGGCTGGCGCTCGTGTCGATCGAGCCACCGCAGGTAGAGTTCCATCTGGCCGGAGTCCGAGGGCTTGAAGTCGCCAATCTTGAGCTCGATGGCGACGAGCCTCCGCATGCGCCGATGGAAGAAGAGCAGGTCGAGGTAGTAGTCGTCGCCGTCGAGCGTGATGCGCTTCTGACGTTCAACGAAGGCGAAGCCCACTCCGAGTTCGAGCAGAAAGCGCTCAATCTCGCGGAGGATGGCCGACTCGAGGTCCTTCTCGCTGTAGGTGTCGGCGAGCTCGAGGAAGTCGAGCATGTACGGGTCCTGGAACACGAGCGACGGCGTGAGCTCGCCCTCCTCGCGCAGCGCTGCGAGTTCTCCCCGAATGAGCTCTTCAGGCTTCTTGGAGAGTGCTGTGCGCTCGAAGAGCATGCTGTCGATCTTCTGGCGCAGCTCGCGCGTACTCCACCGCTCGACGCGGCACATCTCGGCGTAGAACTCGCGCTTCAGCGGGTCGTTGAGCGGAATCAACAGGGTGAAGTGGGTCCACCCCAATTGTCGCAGCAGTGCTGCGACAATCTCCGCGTCGGGAAACACGGTGGCGAACTGGACCATCCGGCGCAGGTTCTTCTCACCGAAGCCACGCCCATAGCGGGCCTCCAATTGTCTCCCCACCGCGGAGACAATCTGGCCCCCGTATTCCGCGCGCTGCCCACCGGTCACCTCGGTAAGGACGCGATGCCCCATCTGCCAGTACAGCGTCGTGAGCGCGGCGTTCGCGGCGACCGCCACCTGCTTGCGAGACGCCTCGATCATGGAGCTGAGGTCGTGGACGAGCATCGAAACCTCCTGGTCGCCGGGAGCATCAACAAGCAGCTGACGCGAGCGTACCGTCGAGTCCTGGTGTGCCACCGTCGCCGGCGATTTCCCAGCACGGTTCGAAGTCGCACCCGTCATTTCCGGGGCGCTGCTCACTACCATCCTTACGGGCTTATTGCGCCTGCTCACGGCTCCAACGCCTTGCACCACCGGTGCCACTGCACCTCCATCTTGGCGCGAAGTGCGTCCCCCAATTGTCTCCGCAGTGCGGAGACAATTCACGCCACGGACTCTCTCACCGCGCAAGACACACGCTGGAGCATCCGCGCCCATCTCCGCGCGTGGACGCCGCGCGCACCTCCGCACGGTGCGCTGAATCCACTTCAGAGGAGCACGCCGCTGGCACGCGGACTGCTCATGCCCCGACGCGACCTCAGGCGGTCGAGCCAGCGAGGTGCCCGGGCCGTGGTGGCGCGGGAGGAAGTCTGAAGGGGGAAGCGTGTCGATGCTGATGGCGGGGAAGCGGTTGGCGGTGTTCTCCATCCGCGAGGGCAAGGGCGGGAGCATCTGGGTGCGCGCGGGCAGCGCGTTCGTCAACAAGGACGGTTCGCTCAACGTCCTCCTGGACGTGCTGCCCCTGGACGGGAAGCTGCACGTGCGCGAGGCCGCGG
>NZ_RAWL01000193.1:0-15748 GCF_003668885.1 Corallococcus sp. AB049A
AGGGGGCAGTGACTCCCACCGGTTCCTCCAGAAGGGGGCCTGGGGCCACCGCTGTTCCTGGCGGTAGTAGGCCGCGCGGGTGCGTTGATGGTCCTGGAACCGCGCGTTCAGCGTGGACTCGTAGGCCTGGAGCGCGTCCGCGTCGCCGCGCAGGCAGCGCTCCAGTGCGTCGGCGGCCAGGAGCGCGGAGTCCAACGCCTTGGTGATGCCCTGGGAGGACAGCGGATCATACGTGCAGGCCGCGTCGCCCACGGCGAGCCACTGTTCTCCCCGGGGCCGGTCCAACCGTCCGACGAGCACGGGCACCGCGACGAGCGCCTCGCCGGCGAAATCACAGACATCCAGCCGCGCCCGCGTCTCTGGCGCCTGCCTCAGCAGGTTCATCCAGGGCTCGGGCGTGGCCCAGCGCAGGCCGCGCAGGGAGTCGCCATCGCCGACGAGCGCGACGACGACCCGCCCCCCCGGCAGCAGCGCCGAGTACCACCAGCCCTCCGGGCAGGACTCCACCAGCGCGTGCGTGGGAAACACCGCGTCGCCCGGAAGCTGGAAGGCGCCATACACGGCGAAGCAGCGGTCGCTCACGAGCCGCCGCGCCCCCCGCGCCGAGGCGAACGTGGCCTTGCCTCCCGTGGCGTCCACGACGAAGCGCGCCCGCAGCGTGCCGGGCTCCGAGGCCACCTGGGCGAGGCGGAGCCGGTAGCCGTCGCGCCCCAGGGCTTCCGAATCCAACAGGGTCGTCGCGCGCAGCACCCGGGCGCCTTGCCGGGCGGCTTCGACGCTCAGCCGTTCATCGAAGCGCGCCCGGTCCAGATGCCAGGCGGAGCCCCAGGGGGACATCATCGTGTCATGGAAGCCCGGCTCCGCCCTGCCCCAGCATGACGCCGTGCCACGGGAGGCCAGGTGTCCGTCGCGCAGGAAGCCCTCCCAGACGCCCAACCGGGACAGCGGCAGGCGGACGTCCGGTGGGAGCGTTTCTCCCAGCCGGGGGGCGTCATAGGTGCTTCGCTCGACCAGGGTGACGGAGAGCGACGGCGCCTTCCTCCGCAAGGCCACGGCCACGGCCGCGCCCGCCGGGCCGCCGCCAATGACAGCCACGTCGCAGGAGTCCTCGCTCACGAGTTGGCCACCTTGGCGAGGGCCGGTTCCTCCTGGCCCGTGGCGGGCGCGTACGTCCGCTCCACCTCGATGAACGTGGGCGCGGGCGGCAGTCCTGGCGCGGCCTCGGGGCCCTGCTGGGAGGCGGAGGCATCCGACCGCTTGAGGATGAAGCCCAGCTCCTTCCAGTGGAAGACCATGTCCTCGTCCGTGGCGAAGTTGATGTCCGCCGGACGCGTCCAGTAGTCCTGGTGCCACTGCTGGTCGTCGCCCAGGTAGCTCACGAAGTAGGGCCGCTGCGCGGGCCACCACCAGAGCGACGTCCCCTGCACGGTCTGGTTGGAGCACTCGTTGAAGTCGGCCTGCCAGGGCAGCGCCATGTACTTGCTGGCATCCCCCGGCTCCAGGCCCAGCCCGTCGTGCGGATTGACGTTCCACTGGAGCGGCTGGCCCTGGGGCCTGTCGCGGTGCTTGAAGCGGAAGCCCGCGGCGGGGTCCTCCTGGAAGAAGTTCGCGTCGCGGGCAATCCACGTCATCTCGATGCCCGGGCAGAACGCGCCGCCCACGCAGTTCTCCAGCACGGCGCGGTCCAGCCGCGCACCCTCCGACGCGGGGGGCGAGGGAGGCGAGTGGTCGACCTTGCCAGCGCTGTATTGCTGGAGGAGGAAGTACTGGGTGCGCGTGAGGCTCAGGAACTTCCGGGGGAGGATGTCGGAGATGGGGTTGTCACCCGCCATCTTCGGCATGAGGTCCGGCGTCGGCGCGTTGACGTCCTCGGGGTTCCGGATTTTCTGAAGGAAGCGGGGGCCCAGGTTGCCGCCCTGGAAGGCGTCGTGTCTGCCATTGCCCTGCGGGCCCACGTCAGCGACCCACTGATAGGCGGCGGGGCGGCTCAGGATGGGAAGGAGGTCCGCCTGGAAGTTGGGCACGTAGTCCTGCTGGAACTGCCCGTTCTGGTAGAGCCCGGGGACGAGCCCCCGCTGGGTGACGAAGGTGTCGAAGAGCGTGTCGTAGAGCGTGATGACGTTGAGGATCTGCGGCGCGTACCCGGGGGGCCCCACCACCACCCACGCGGGGAACTCCACCTCGTGCTCGGAGCCGTCATCCATGACCAGCGTCGCGGTGACGGGCCCGTCGGAGATGTCATCCCACCAGAAGGTGTTGTTGGCGTACGTGTCCAGCCGGGGCTGGGGGAGGGCATTCTCGTCGATGAACTCCATCGCCTTGGTCGGCTGGTCGGCCGTGAGCCCCAGGCTGGGAGCCGTGAGGACGGAGTGGACGGCGGCATCGAACGCCTCCTGGGTGTCGTAGCCGATGTCCGCGATGGCCTTCAGCGCGACGAGGATGTCCTGCTCTTTCCCGTCCAGGGCTTTGACGGCTTCCAGCGCGTGGGACCGCGCCCAGTTCTCCAGCAGGCCGCTCGTGATGTCGTAGCGGACCGACACGCCGGACTTGCCATGGCCGCCCACCGCGTGGAGGTAGCCCCGGGCATCCGTGACCAGCTTCCCCAGGGTGGTGATGTCGCTGCCTTCGGGGAGGAGCCGCGAAGGGCGGGCCGACGCCGGGAGCAGCTCACACTGCACGGTGGTGGGACAGCCCTCGCTGCCCAGGCAGGCGACGGTGCGCGGCCCCGCATCGAGGATGAGCGCGTTGCGGTCATCCCCCACGGTGCGAGGATTTCGCAGCGGGTGGTCGACGGCGTAGGTGCCGTCCGCGCCCTGTTGCTGCCGGAACTCGTACCAGGCGGACTTCTTGTTGGCCAGGTGGACCGTCCAGCGGATGTCTTTGATTCCGCCCTCCCCCGGCTGGACCCTGCGCCCACTGGAGCCGGGCGAATCGTAGGCGTGGATCTGGAAGCGCGCCGCCTGTCTGCGCACCGCCATGCTGGCATCGCGAAACCGGGTCACGCTGCCGCCCGCCACCTCCAGCGGCAGTCCGCCTGCCTCCTCTGGAGCGAGGTAGTAGTCCTCGCTGTCTCCGACGCGGGCCACGCCGATGGCCGGGTGAATCTTGTAGGTCGTGCTCATGCCTTTGCTCCTCGCGGTTGGAGGAGGAGCGGATGCAAGACACACTCCTCTCAAGGCAATTGCAGGAACTCCAGGAATCACGGACCCTTACGGACGACGTCCATCCTCCGGACGTGGCCCCTGACGCGTCAATGGTGGGTCATGACGTGTCAGCCCCAAAAAGAAGCGCCGCGTCCCTGTGCGGGGCGCGGCGCCGGGGTGTGAGGCTTTGGGCCTCCGGCCTACTTCGTGTGCACCGTCACGTCGGCGGAGAGGCCGGCGCGCAGGGCCAGGCCTTGCGGCGGGTGCACCCAGGTGATGCGCACGGGCACGCGCTGCACCACCTTCACGAAGTTGCCGGACGCGTTGTCGGGCGGCAGCAGGGAGAACCGCGAGCCGGTGCCACCGGACAGGCTCTCCACCCTGCCCTCCAGCTTCTCACCGGAGAAGGCGTCCAGCTCCACCTCCACGCGCTGGCCGGGCTGCATGTGGCCCACCTGCGTCTCCTTGAAGTTCGCCACCACGTAGGTCGTCGTGGGCACCAGCTCCGCCACGGCCTGGCCGGGGGTGAGCAGCTGGCCCGCGTGCACGGACAGCTTGGAGCCGTCACCGGCCGGGGGCTCAGAGGGAAAAGGGCAGCCAGGAGGACCTGTCTGCCCGGTGAGGGCTCAGGCGGGCCAGAACCGCTCGCAGCTCACGTCCCACTCACCGTGGTCCACCTTGCCGGAGGTCCACGTCTTGTAGCGGTAGCCGTGGCGGGTCCTGCGCTGGAAGTAGAACGACCAGCGCCCGCCCTCCCGCACGCCGAACACGGTGCCGTACTGGACGAGGAAGTCCTGGTCCACCTTCCAGAACGAGCGGAAGGCGTGGGTCCGCAGGTGGTACCAGGAGGTGCCGGAGACGCCGTGCTCCTGCTCAAGCTGCGTGGAGGCGGCGACGCTCAGCATGCCGGGCATGTAGTCCGTCATCTTGGCGGAGCCCGAGGACTGCTGGCTGCCGCCCATGACCTTCCGGGCCGCGTCGAAGCGGGAGGCCATCGTGCGGACCTTGGCCTGCTGCTCCTGGGCCTCGGTACCGCCGTTGACGGTCACCGAGTTCGCGTTCAGGTGGTACACGGTCGGCGACGCGGGGTCTCCAGTGATGAAGATGGAGCACCCCTGGAGCGCGGCGGTGATGAAGTAGTGCGCGTGCGAGCCCAGCCGCACGCAGTGCGTGCTGTCGAAGCCCCAGTGCAGGTAATAGACGTTGAAGGACTGCGCGACCGCGGGCTGCCCCATCACCAGGGCCAGCAGGTTGGCGTCCCCGTTGTAGAAGAACGGGTTGCCCGGCTCGATGATGGGCATCGTGTTCGAGTCGATGCCGCTCGCCTCCAGCAGCGTGCCGCTGACCACGCAGCTCTGGGTGTCGTAGACGGTGGCCTCCAGGCCGTGGGGATCCAACCCACGGCCCTTCATCAACCGCTTGAGCCCCACCAGCGACTGCTGCCGGGACGCGGGCACCGCCGTCCCGGGCGCGAGCATGGGGAAGACGGCCTGCGAGGAGGCCTTCTTCACCAGGTCGCTTGTCTTGTAGAGCGTGACGGGGGCCATGTCGCGCGCGTTACGGGGTGAGCATGCCCAGCTTGGGGGCGGGCAGTTCCACGGACAGCTCCTGCGTGAGGCCTTCAGTCGCATGGAAGCCCTTGCCGCTGACCTCGCCCGAGCGGAACAGGGCCCAGCTCTGGAGGCCGCGCTGGAACGAGCGCGTCATGTGCCACAGCTCCAGGCCGCTGTTGGCGACGAAGAGGTACATCGTCCGCTTCGGGTTCCAGGGGTTGGGCAGCGCCAGGGCCAGGCCGTCATCCGCGCGGCCGTACGTCTTGCCCTGCCAGCGGAAGAAGCGCCGGCCCAGCTCCACCGGAAGCTTCTTCTCCGCCGCCAGGCGCGCCATGAGCCCGTTGTCCTCCAGGCCACCGAAGACGACCAGGTCGCGGTCCGCCAGCTCCGCGTCCGTCACCTCCGCGTCCGGCTTGAGCGGAGCCAGGCGCTCCGGAGACGCGTCCGCCAGCTGCTCGCGGTAGTTCGTCGCCAGCGTGCGCATGGACTCCACCTGGCGCGCGGAGCCATAGACGAAGAGCAGCTTCTCCCAGTCATCCAGCGTGTTGGCCAGGGTCTGGTAGCGCTCGCGGGCCACGGGGATGTCGTTGCCCACGTTGAACACCACGCGCACGGGCCGGTCCGCGACCTTCACGGTGAAGGTGTCGCTTCCCCCCTTCACCTCCACGCGTTCCAGCACTGCGCCCTTGTCCGTCTGCACCTCCACCAGCGTGGCGAAGCGCCAGGGCGTGCCGGACTGGTCCACCTTCAGCGTGACCTCGTAGCCCTCCTTCGCCTTGCGCGCGCTGGAGGTGAGGCGCGGCGCGGGCAGGCCCCCGCGCTCCACCCACTGCTTCACCAGCGGCCCCACGTCCTGGCCCGCGGCCTCCGACGCCGTGCGGATGAAGTCCTGGGTGGTGAGCTTCTTGTTGGCGAACTTCGTGTGCACCGCGCCCATCACCCTGGCGAACTTCGCGTTGCCCAGGATGAGCCGCAGCTGGTGCAAGAGGTACGTGCCCTTGATGCGCGGCACCGCGTACTGGCCATAACGGCCGTAGTCCGTGCGCGCCGCGGCGGGCACCACGTCGCCCTCGCGGGCCGTGACGTACAGGTAGCGGGCGTTGAGGTCCGCCAGTGCGTCGCGCTGGCCGTCGAAGGCCTTGGACAGGTCATCCCCTTCCGGCAGGCCCTTGAGCTGGGTCCAGTACGCGGCGGACCCGCTGCCGAACCAGTTGTCCGCGTCCGTGGCGGGGAACACCGTGTTGGCCCAGAGCTTCTTCTCGTCGAAGGACAGCGCGTCCTTCACGCGGGCGAAGTCGCGCTTGGGCTTGTCCGCCTTGGGCTCCGGCTTCTGCTTCGCCTTGGCGGCCTTGAGCTGATCCGCGACGTAGATGGGGCTGAAGGCGGTGTAGCCCAGGGACAGGTGCGGCGTGGCGCCGGGCAGGTCCGGAATCCAGCGGCTGCCCACCATCTTCTCGCGCAGCGTCGTCTTGCCGTAGTGGGCCAGGAACATCAGCTTCTCCGCCATCTCCGACGTGGTGACCTTGCCGTCACACGCGTGGGGGCGGTTGATGGGGCTGGAGGCCATCATCCGCGTGGCGCTGTCCACGTCGAAGCCGCCCTTGCCGTACTTCGCGTAGTACTCCTGGAAGGCGATGTCGCGGTTCCAGGTGTTGAAGGCCAGGTCCACCGGGGCGTTGCTCGCGTTGGGCACGGACTCCTTGCGGACCTCCGGGTCGCGGTTGTTGTTGTTGGCCCAGATGAAGTCCTTGAGGTTTCCGGGCGTGTCGGAGGCCTTGCCCTTGCTGCCGGTGCGCCACAGGCGCGTCTTCGCGGTGCCCAGCAGCAGGCACGCGCCCTCGTCCGTCTTGGTGTCCGCGAGCGTCCAGTCGTTGGTGTAGAGGCCGTTGTTGCGGTCCTTGAGGATGCGCTCCACGTCGTCGATGGAGTTGGCGTACTGCACGGCCTTGCGGATGCGGTTGCTCTGCGGGGTGCCGTCGATGTTGAAGGGCGTCTGGCCCACGGTCGTCTCACCGATGACGATGCCCGCGTCGTTGAGCATCCAGTCGGAGCCGCTGTGGATGCCGCCCGGGAACGTCTGCATCACGAAGCGGTGGCCCTTGGTGGGCTGCACATCCAGCACCACGTCCCAGTGGACGCCGGTGTAGCCGTTCCACATGAAGATCTGCCCCATGACGACGCGGCCGTCCTTCGTCGCGGACTTCGTGGCCACGAAGGACGAGCAGTGGTCGCCCTCCCCCGCCCGGCCGTTCTCGTCCTCGCCCTTGAGGAAGGTGCGGCCGGAGAGCGGAGAGGCCGTCACGCGGTTGGCGTCCTCCAGCTGGCCCAGGTCCACGGCGGAGTTGATGGCGACGACGTCGAGCACGTCCAGGTCGCGCTCCTTACCATCCGGGCCCTTGAACTTCGCGCCGCCCACGTTGGCGCCGTCGGCGATGCCCTTCATCTCCTCCAGGTATTCGGCGTCGAAGCGGCGCAGGAACAGCGAGTCCGCGAGCAGGCGCACCTGGGCCCAGCCCTTCGCGGCGTCCGCCTTGTCCTTCTGGATGCCCAGCTTCTCGATGTAGCGGACGATCTCCTGGGACACGAGCTCGCCGTACTGGCGGCCGCGCTCGTAGGGCTCGCCCTCGATGTGCACGTACACCCAGCCGCCGTCGTCGTAGCGGAAGCCCTTGCCGGCCCAGCGCACGCTCTCCATGGGGATGTACTGGGTGACGTCATCCACCTCTTCGAGCTTCACGTCGTCGAACCACGCGGTGCCGGTGGCCTTGCCGTTGTGGCCCAGGTGCGCGCGCACGCGGTCCGTGGACGAGGTGGCGAAGAACATCACCTGCACCCGGCCGCTCTGGTCCGCGCCCTGCGGCGGCGAGCAGTTGGTGAAGGGGAAGCTCTGCATGGACAGACACGCGCCCAGCGCCGTGGGGTAGCGGGCCTGGGCGTCGGCCTGCACGCCCTTCGTGCGCACCCAGGCGGAGAGCCGGTAGAGGCGGCCCACCTGGAGCTTCACGGGCTCGGAGACGACGGTGGTCTCCGCGCCGCCCTGGGGGCTTTCGATGACGAGGCTGCGGCTGCCCTCCGACTTCGCGTCGGTGCGGGCGGACACCTTGCCCTGGCCGGAGGCCGTCCATCCCTGAGGGAGGCCGGTGGCGGCGGCGGCTTCAAAGCCGGCGTTGGGGACGGAGACGGGCGCGGGGGCGGCCCAGGCGGACGCCGAGGCGCAGGCGGCCAGCGTGGGCCAGAACAGCCGGGAGCGCTTCCACATCAGACGCAGGTGGGACATGGCTTGCTCATGGGAAGGAGGAAATGGGTGCGGCATCCTGTCACGTCGTACGCGGGCGTGCTGGCATGCATTGCGCGCACATGGCGCGCGCTTCACGCCATGACGCCCTGTTCCATGAGGGGCTGAATTCGACAGCAAGGCGCGGAGTGCTGGCCTGTGCACCGGGAGTTAGGTTTCCCCTCGTGGTCATCGACAGGAGGCGGAGCGTGGCGACGAAGACGGAGGCACTGGCGGCGGCGACGGAGGGAGATCCGCGCTGGGCGGCGGTCGTCGCCCGGGATGCGGCGGCGGATGGGCGCTTCTTCTATTCCGTGCGGACGACGGGCGTGTACTGCCGGCCGTCGTGTGGAGCGAGGACGCCCCGGCCGGAGAACGTGGGCTTCCACGCGACGGTGGCGGCGGCGGAGCAGGCGGGGTTCCGGGCATGCAAGCGGTGCAAGCCAGGGGAGCCCTCGCTCGCCGTGAAGCACGCGGACCGGGTGGCCGAGCTGTGCCGCTTCATCCAGGCCTCCGAGGAGCCACCGAGCCTGGAGCAGCTGGCGGAGCGCGCGGGGCTGTCGCCGTACCACCTGCACCGCGTGTTCAAGGCGGTGACGGGGCTGACGCCGAAGGGGTACGCGGCGGCGCAGCGGGCGGAGCGGATCCGCGAGGGCCTGACGAAGCGCGCCTCCGTCACCGAGGCCATCTACGACGCCGGGTTCAACTCCAGTGGCCGCTTCTACGAAACCTCCAGCCAGGTCCTGGGCATGACGCCGACGAACTTCCGCGCCGGTGGCGCGAACACGGAGATCCGCTTCGCGGTCGCGGAGTGCTCGTTGGGTCCCATCCTGGTAGCCACGAGCGACCGCGGAGTATGCGCGATCCTGATGGGGGATGATCCGGACGCGCTGACGAGGGACCTCCAGGACCGCTTCCCGCAGGCGACGCTGGTGGGTGGGGATGCCGCGTTCGAACAGCTGGTGGCGAAGGTCGTGGGCTTCGTGGAGGCGCCGCGAGTGGGGCTGGATTTGCCACTGGACGTGAGGGGCACGGCGTTCCAGCAGCGCGTGTGGCAGGCGTTGAGGGAGATCCCCGCGGGGAAGACGGCGAGCTACACGGACATCGCGGAGCGGATTGGCTCACCGAAGTCCGTGCGGGCCGTGGCGCAGGCGTGCGGCGCGAACGCGCTGGCGGTGGTGATTCCGTGTCATCGCGTGGTGCGCAATGACGGCGCGCTGTCGGGTTATCGCTGGGGCGTGGAGCGCAAGCGCGCGCTGCTGGAGCGAGAGGCGCAGCGGTGAACTGGGAAGAAACGGGCCGGGAGCTGGATGCCCGGGGGTGCGCGGTCCTGGAGCAGTTGCTCACGCCCGATGAATGCGAGGCATTGGCGCTGCTCTACGATCTGGACGACGCCTTCCGAAGCCGCGTGGTGATGGCGCGGCATGGGTTTGGCCGGGGTGAATACAAATACTTCGACCATCCGTTGCCGGAGATCGTGACGAAGCTGCGCACGGCGCTGTACCCGCACCTGGTGCCCATCGCGAACCGCTGGAACACGGCGATGGGCATCGACGTGCGGTATCCGGACACGCACGCGGACTTCCTCGCGCGCTGCCATGAAGCCGGGCAGGTGCGGCCCACGCCCCTGCTCCTGCGCTACGGCGTGGACGACTACAACTGCCTGCACCAGGACCTGTACGGGGAACACGTCTTCCCGCTCCAGGTGGCCATCCTCCTCTCCGAACCCGGACGGGACTTCACGGGCGGCGAGTTCGTGCTGACGGAGCAGCGTCCCCGGATGCAGTCCCGCGCGGAGGTCGTTCCCCTGCGCCAGGGAGACGCGGTCGTCTTCGCGGTGCACCACCGCCCCGTCCAGGGCACTCGGGGCACCTACCGCGTCAACCTCCGGCACGGTGTCAGCCGCGTGCGCTCCGGGCAGCGGCACACGGCGGGAATCATCTTCCACGACGCGGCCTGATCAGCCCGTTTTACATTCGCGCTCAGAGGGAAAACAGGCGTCGAAGCGCTCCCGGAAATGTCAGACCGACCCGGTATGAATCTCCCTGCGCGACGCCATTCCGGGCGTCGCCGAAAGGGTCGCCTTCACAATGAAGATGCCATTGATTTCCCTGGGGATTCTGGTCGGCATGACGGGGGTCGGCTGCGCGGGTCTCGATGAGGCCGAGGCGGTGGATTCCTCCGTGTCGACGGACGCGACCTCCCAGGTCACCCAAGACCTGATCACCAACGTCACCGGGACCAGCCCGGTCACCTTCGTCGCAGTGTCGGGCAACGAGACGAAGCCCTACAACCAGTCCTTCACGCCGGTGGTGGCATACACGCGGGATTCCACGACCGGGGCGTTCACGGCCTATCCGGGCACGGGCGCCGCGGACGGCACCATCTCCGTGCCGAACGTGCCTTCCGGCCGCATCTACCTGAAGCTGGGCTCGCGCTACCTGGTGAGCACCGGCCGCACGTTCGACCTGGGCTCCACGGAGTGGGGCCGCGATGGCACCTTCGTCTCGCTGCCCACCCCCGTGACGGTGTCCGCCACCGGGCTGTCTCCCTGGCAGTCGGGGGACTACCTGGAGGTGTATTCGTTGAACGCGGGCGCGTTCGGCTACGTCAACACCGGCGTCACGGGGTTCCCCCTGGCGGGCGCCACGTCGCTCTCCGGGATGAGCTTCAATTACGCCGACATGCTCAACCCGGTGCTGCTCGACAGCAGCCTCGGGGATGTGCTCTCGCTGGTGCAGATGCGGTGGAAGACGAGCGCGAATGGAGTGCCCTACCGTGCGATGCACAAGGTGCTCGACGCGAGCGTGACGCAGGTGGAGGGCCAGCCCGTCACCGTCAGCGGGACCTTCACCCAGCCCGCGGCGACCGGCACCTTCTCGGTGGACTGGAGGCGCTCGGCCTTCGAAGCGATGCGCACCCAGGTGAACCCGGACGCGGTCAGCACGTACAGCGAGATCTGGATGTCCGCCCGGCCGGCCGCGCTGAGCTCGGCGGTCGCGTCCATCAGCGGGCAACCCCTGCTCGTGAAGCTCAATCCTGACGCGCAGAAGACCGACCTCGTCACGGGGAGCATGACCTACAACAACGCGCTTCCGGCGAACTGGCAGAAGGTGGCGCTCGCCGCCGCTGGGTTCACGAAGAGCTACGCGCTGGGAAGCGCGGCGCCCTACACCATGAGCGTGGACATCCGCGTGGATCAGGAAGCGAGCGCCTTTACCGCCGCGCCCGTGCAGCCGCTCGTCGGGCCGGTGCAGGCGCCCCTGGTGAACACGCGCGGCGCGTTCCAGAACCTCACGGGCGTGGGGCTGGACGCCTCGCTGCGCTGGTCGAAGCCGCTGGTCGGCACGGCCACGAACTACGTGGTGAACATCTACCGGCTGGGCACGAACAACGGTCAAACCACCGTGACCCGCGTGACGTCGCTGCACACGGATCTGCAGAGCGTGTACCTGCCCCCGGGCGTGCTGCAGGCGGGCCAGACCTACTTCGCGGAAATCCAGAGCTGGTACCAGCCCGGCTCTGACCTGGCGACGAGCCCGTTCAAGCGCGCGCTGCCGCGAGGCCGCGCCAGCGTGCTGACTGGCATGTTCAGCCCGTAGCCACTGAGGTCTGGGGACGAGAGGGGGCCCGCTCCCTCTCGTCCTCCATGTCGCGCTGATGAAGTGAGCCAGCCGCCGCAATCCGGATTTCCCACTGTATCCGGGAAGGCAGGCTGTGATGGATAATGGCCGGGACAGCGTTGCCGTGCACCTGCGGCTGCTGTCGCGGTCCCCTCGCTCACCCATCGGAGAATCCAATGAAACGGATAGGGATGGTCATCGCGCTGTTCGTTTGCGTGAACGCAGCCCCCCAGGCTCGAGCCGCCGCCATGAAGCCAGCGGCGCTGCGCGAGCGCATCAGCGTGTCGCTGGCCGCCGACAAGCGCGAGGTGGCGCTGGCCCTGGCGAAGCAGGACACGGTGCTGCGAAAGGCTCTCGTTTCCCGCTTGAGCGGCGAGCACCCCGCCGTGGATTTGAAGCAGTGGCTGAGCACCGTGTCGGCCCCGCCTTCCGTCACGGGCCTGGCGGAGCGAGCGGACCTGAACATCCGCCGGCTTAAGGGCATCGAGCGTGAGCTCGACAGTCTGCTGCAGCTGCGTCTGGCCAGCGCGTCCATGCTGGCGGCATTGCAGCAGGGGGTTGAACCCCTCTACGCGTACGAACCGGATGGCGATGACTCCCAGTGGCAATTCATCGAGGCCTTCGACGGCCTTGGCCGCGTGCACCGCCTCGACGTGCACCGCCTGCCGGAACAGCCGGTGCTGGTGGTGGACATCGACGCGCGCAGAGACCTGGCTGCCGGCATCAAGCTGATGCGCGAGCGCCTCGTGGCACTCGGGCAACGTCCCCTGCCCGTCGTGGACACGGCCGCCGCGGCGACCAGCACGCCGGTGACCATCCTCGATCGCATCTACCTGAACGACGACCAGGAGCCGTGGATCTCCGGTAACGCGGAGGTCTATGCCATCGTCAATGGTGTCGACCCCAGCCGTGACGCGCCGCAGTTGGACATCGTCGACATGCCCTATCTGGACACGGACGGGAGGGTCTACACCCCGAACCAGGTCCTGATCTTCTGGGAGCGTTACCGCTGGGCGGCGGCGAACGTCATCCT
The DNA here is from genome assembly GCF_003668885.1 of Corallococcus sp. AB049A. NCBI lineage: Bacteria > Pseudomonadati > Myxococcota > Myxococcia > Myxococcales > Myxococcaceae > Corallococcus > Corallococcus sp. AB049A. The sequence continues at coordinate 12,627 of NZ_RAWL01000193.1, forward strand.
CATGGAGCACGACGACAACACCAGCTACCAGGAGCTGGTGAGCTACCTGTTCAATGTCGCGAGCCAGATCCTGACCGCCATGGGCCAGCCGCAGCTCGGCGCCCTGGTGGCCCTGGGCAGCGGACTGGTGGATCGCATGCCGGGTGAATGGTTCACCAACGACGACGACTACGTCGATTCGTTCTACACCCTGGAGAAGAACCGCCCCTACACCAACTACAGCGGAGCACGTGGCAACGCGGTGGTGTCTCTCAGGCCGTACGAGCTCGCGAGCCAGTAGCAGTCCGCAGGGACCGGGCGCGAGGGGCGCCCGGATCAAAGCTCCAGCGGCACCAACAGTCAGATGTCAGCGAAATGAATCAACGATGTAGGCAGCCGCAACGGAGCCGTCGAGGATCGCCATTCCGGGCTTTGACTCAGGCAGCTTCCGCATCTGATCGCGGCTAAGCCGGGCCACGGCGCAGATGGGAACCTTGTCACCGTCTGGCGGGTGGGCCTCGTACCAGCGAATCACGACCTGGGGCCCGCTCGTCCAGACACGCCCATACAAGCGTGTCGTCGCCTCAAGGGTGCCCATGTCGTCCTTGAGGATGCTCTCTATGGGGCCGTCGTAGAGCGAGATGCGCCTTGCGTCGATCTGGTTGGCATCGAGATCCGCCAGCGCTGCATCCCCGACGCGCAGCCGCAGGTACCGCATGACTTCGAGCGCCTTCTCCGAGCACTCCTGCGGTCCTGGGGTTCCGTCAGGGCGTAGCGCCACTCCGCCAGCAGTCGTGCAGCCGGAAGGGGCGCCAAGCAGGAGCACGGAGCCGAGCAACAGGGCCTTGGGCATGCGCATGAGCGCCACTTCTACTGCCGAAGCAGGGTGTGATCCATCGCGACGAACACCTGGAGGAGTCCATCGTCCCGGAAGATCTGGAGGGCGAGATCGGTCAGTTGCCCGTCCTTGTCCTCGAAGGCGCTCTTGTCGACAACGACGGCGATCCTTCCCGACTGTCCCGAAACGAGGACGGAGCGATTCATGCGAAGCGCGAACGGGCGAGCGGTGTCGCTGGAGAAGTCGCGAGTGAGATAGGCCCCGTCGAACCTCCAAGAGTGGCCATGGAGGGTGTTCGTCAGGTGAATCACCGCCGCTGCCTTTTCCGGCCCCGAGAAGACTTCAACGACCATGTCCATGTCTTCGTTCTTGGAGCGCCAGAACTTCGCACGCCGGAACGGCGTCTTCTTGACCTGCCCATTCGCCAGCAGTGTCGCATAGGCGTGATCAACCGAGTTCTCTTCCTTCTTGAAGCGCTCATTCTCCTCGCTCAGCTTGCGCTCGCGGCTGAGCGAGTCATAGAGCGACGAAAGGACCGCGTTGTAACTGTCAGGGTCCTTGAAGACGTTGACCTGATAGTCGACCCAGCCCCAGCGCTCCTGTCTCTTGGCCCTCACGAGGAACGTGAACTCTGTTCCATCCACGAGTGTCACCAGAAGAGGTAGCGCTTCGCCGCTGTCGAGCTCACGCAGCGGCTCGAGGATGACCTTCTTGCCGCCGATCAACGGCGCTTCGAAACGTCCGTCCCATCCCAGGAACTTCGTCCGGGCTGGATCCACTTCCGCCTCGAATCGAAGCGCTGTCACCACCTGCCAGGAGACATAGATGGACGATGCCTCCTGGGCTGGATGGGCTGGGACCTTGAGCGTCCGAATCGTAAGCCTGTCTGACATCTCCCTCGCCAGGGACGGCGAAGCGATCAGGACGAGCAGGAGGCCACACCTGAGCAATGGGAGTACGCACATGGAGGGGCAACCTACCAGGGCAGGTGCGCCCCATCCAACCCACGCCTCAAGTTCAGTACGTCCAAGGGAAGCGCTTGAAGTCGCGCTTGCGCTTCTGCACGAACGCGTCGCGGCCTTCCTGCGCTTCCTCCGTGCCGTAGCCCAGACGCGTGGCCTCGCCCGCGAAGAGCTGCTGGCCCACGAGTCCGTCGTCAGGGAGGTTGAACGCGTACTTCAGCATCTTGATGGCCGTGGGGCTCTTGGTGTTGATCTCCGCCGCCCACTCCAGCGCCACCTTCTCCAGGTCCTTGTGCGGCACGGCCTTGTTGATGGCGTTCATCTGGAACGCCTCGTCCGCCGTGTAGGCCTGGCCCAGGAAGAAGATTTCCCGCGCCCGCTTCTGCCCCACCTGCCGCGCCAGCAGCGCGCTGCCGTAGCCCGCGTCGTAGCTGGCCACGTCCGCGTCCGTCTGCTTGAACATCCCGTGTTCCTTGCTGGCGATGGTCAGGTCGCACACGACGTGCAGGCTGTGCCCGCCACCCGCCGTCCAGCCAGGTACCACCGCCATCACCACCTTCGGCAGGAAGCGGATCTGCCGCTGGACCTCCAGGATGTGCAGCCGCCCCAGCCGCGCGGGGTCCGCCGCGTCCTCGCCGGGCTCGTACTTGTAGCCGTCCTTGCCGCGGATGCGCTGGTCGCCACCGGAGCAGAACGCCCAGCCGCCGTCCTTCGGCGAGGGCCCGTTGCCCGTGAGCAGCACCACGCCCACGTCCGTCATGAAGCGCGTGGCCTCCAGCGCGCGGGCCAGCTCGTCCACCGTCTTCGGACGGAACGCGTTGCGCACCTCCGGCCGGTTGAACGCGATGCGCACCGTGCCCTGATCCACCGCGCGGTGGAACGTGATGTCCTTGAACTTGTGGCCTTCCACCGGCTGCCAGCGGGACGCGTCAAAGAGGTCCGAGACCATGCGCTGTCTTGCTCCGAAATTGGGGAGAGTGAACGGCCCGGAACCCTAGCGGTTTCCGCTCGGGGACGCCCGCGCTACCGTGCGCGCCATGCCCACGAGCCTGCTCGTCGTCCATGTCCACGTGCACGTGCTGCCCCAGCACGTCGACGCCTTCCTCCAGGCCACCCTCGCCAACGCCCGCGAGAGCGTGAAGGAGCCCGGCATCGCCCGCTTCGACGTCTGCCAGGACAACGAAGACCCCACCCGCTTCGTCCTCGTGGAGGCCTACCGCACGCCGGACGCCCCCGCCGCGCACAAGGAGACCGCCCACTACCTCACGTGGCGTGACACCGTCACCCCGATGATGGCCGTGCCACACGTTCCCCGCCGCTACACCTGTCTCTTATACCCATCT